>JBLHND010000025.1:0-31083 GCA_047622605.1 Motiliproteus sp.
CATTCTGATGGTGCGATTGCCGCTTCAAGCCTTGCAAGAGACTGCCTGATTACCAATACAGCCCCTGACTACATGCACGCGATTAAGCGTCCCGTTGTTTCGCAACACTTAACTGGGACATAGCCTTTGTGGACACGGTAGGCTGGGATGCAAACCTATACATGTACAGGCGCACTCGAAGAGGTGTTGCCGGGATTTCATCCCAGCCTACAATCCTACATAGCCAAAAAGCCCCTCAGCCGAAAGGTGCCACGACCTGCAAAAGCGGAAATGCGGCCAACACCTCCGCCTCATCGGCAGCCTGAAACAGCAGCTTAATGTTCGGCCCGGCATCCATCGTGAGATAGAGCTCCAACCCCTGCTCACGTAAGCGCCACACCTTTTGCATCGCTGCAACAGAGTCGGGCTGCCAATATAACAGCGGCGGCCAGGAAGCGATCATGGTGGCGTGCATGGACAACGCATTCTGCTCGGCCGCTGCACCCAGGCTTGCAAAATCCTGCGCCTGAATGGCTTCACGCAGGCGCTGCAGATCCAGCGCGGCCTGCAGCGGCCAACTCTGATACAGATGCGCGGTCTCCAGGGTGCGCTGCATACCCGCCCGGGAACCTACCGCCTTTTCTGCCGTAGTCAGGGTTAACAGGCCTATTCGAAACGCCGGCCAGGACAGATCAAGCGGCACCGCATAGGAGTCCATACCATCATCACGCACACCCATTTGCCATTCGACAAAGCCTTCAAAAATCGATCTCGAGGCGCTGCCACTGCCCAAACGGGCAAAGACCGACAGCTGCTGCGATGACAAGCCAAAACCATACAGGCGGTCGACCGCCTTAGCCAAAGCCGCAAAACCGGACGCCGAAGAAGCCAAACCGGCAGCGGTGGGGATAGAGTTATGGGTTTCGATCAGCAGCCTCGAATCATCGGCCTGCCGAAATAGCTCGAGAAAGCGCACCACCTTGCTGGCGAAAGGGCTATCGGGCGCGAGAGATTCGCCATTCAGACTGACCTGGTCTTGTTCTGCGTCGATCTGACTCAAACAGGTCCGAGAACCCAGCTCGCCCAGACTAATCGACAAACTGGGATTAACGGGAAGATTAAGCACCTTATCGCGCTTACCCCAGTATTTACAGAGCGCTATATTGCTCGGCGCAAACGCCTGCGCCTGAACCAGCGACGGCTGCCGGATAGGCAACTGTGACTGAACAATTTCTCGAACCCTGGTTGAATCGGTCATAACACTCCTAGACATAGCCCACCTCGACGCCCTGCTGACTCACCTGAACCGGAATCGCTTCGAATCCTGGAATGCTAGCAGGCCTCCCTAAGGAGATCACGCAGTCACCGAGCCCTGATCCTGAAATCTTGGCACCCAACACCCTCTCTGACTCGCGCAGGGCATAAACCATCTCCGAGAGCCTGGCATCGTTGACACCCAGCGCGTCCATAAGCCCCTGATAGAGATTCATCAACCGGCCCAGCTGCGGCCAGTCACCCTGCTGCGCCGCCTCACAAGCCTGCTCGACACTGAGCCTCATCAAGCGATACAGCTCAGCGAACAGCTGCGGCATGTGCGTACTGGCCTCGGCAACCCGTTGCAACACCACCGGGGTTTTTACCTTATAGCCGCAGTAATACAAGCCGATCTCGGGGGCCTGAGCAAAGCGGGTGCGCTCACCGTCCTGATGATAGGCGACCAGGCCACCCTCGATCGCCGCTGCCAGATCAGCCCCCGATCCACGCCCCTGAACCTCAAGCATCGTTTGCCGTGACTGCTCGAATAACAACTGCGTATCTGAGTGCTGTTCGAGCCAGTAATTCAAGACCGCCAGCACCGCCACGGTAACCGCCGCCGAAGACCCCAAACCGACCTGATGGGAAAAATCAGACTCGATATTCAGACTGAACCCCGTCGGCACGCGCGCCTGAAACCGGCCGATGGCGGCCAGCACGAAGCTAAACCGCGGATCAGGATCAAGCTGATCGAGACTGCTTTCATAACGACCCAATGCCGACTCTATACGCACCCTGCGCACTGACTGCGGACTCAGACGGACACGGATACGCTTGTTCACTGCCAACACCAGAGCCCTGGAGCCATGTAATACCGCATGCTCACCCAGCAGCATCAGCGTACCGGGTGCAGAACTCCTAATCTCGACGTTGTGCGCCATGCGTATCTATCTCCAAGGGTTGCCACGGATATTCATATTCAGAGCCAGAACCAGAGCCGGCCCCGAACAGCCGGGTATCGAAATTACCGAGGATCTCGGGAGTATCGGGAGCATAAACCAGCAGCATTCCGCCCTGATCGCCACTGATCGCCCCTGCACCACTGATCTTAGCGGCACCGCCACGCTGCTCAACGGTTTTAATAAATTGCTGTACCGCTACCGGGACGACGCCGATCCGGCACAGCAAGCGGTGATTCTGGCGTAGACTACTGAGGATCAGATCCTCATCCTGGCGCTGCAGCGCGACGGCCAATTGCCGGGTAACAGCACCAAATTCAGACCATATGGACGCCTCAGCAAACCGCTGCCTCACCCAACTGGTACAGCTACCCGTCGTGGCCTGCGGCCGACCGCTGTCCACGCGATACCAGTGAGCATCCAACTGCGTCGGCAACACCTCTACCCGCCCCTGATGAAACTGAACCAGACCGCCCCGGACACAGATCGCTGGATCCAGACCACTCGAACGACCATGCTGCAGACGCTCGCAGCGGGTGCTCAGTTCAATGAGCTGCTCGGCACTCAGGCAGCGCCCCGCCTGAGCCGCTAGCGCCGATAACAACGCCACCACCGTCGCGGCAGAAGATCCCATGCCGGAACCTATAGCGATTGAGGAAGATAATTCGATGCGTAAACCTGATAAGGCGGCAGCCTCAGGCCAAAGCGACAAACAGAAGTGATAAAGATCCGCCGGGCCAGGCAGAATCGCCTCCACCGCCAGATCGGCAGCCAGATAAGCCTGGTAACGCTGCTCACAACGTGACTGGAACGATAGCAGCAGGAAGGGATCGACGAGGCTGCGATGATCGAGATCCGTCAGCAGCAGTTCGATCTTATGCGGATCGGTGCCAGGGCTGATGCTGACGTTGGCATAGAGCGGCAAAGCCAGCGCGAGTGCCGGCATGCCATAGACGACCGAGTGTTCACCACTGAGAATCGCCTTGGCTGGCGCCCTGGCCTGCATCAGCGCGCGCAGTAGATCCGCTTATGCTGATCGATGGAGGCCAACCGGAATGGGCCAGCCGTTTGCTCTGGCATACGGTGATCACCCCCATCGGCGGGGCACTCGAAGTTATAGAACTTCAGATACTGGGTATAACTCAGCTCGGTACGAGCGGCGAGCATCGCCTGGTGTCGCTCTGTATGCAGACTATCACGGTAGCCAGCAACCACTGTGCCACTAAAGAACTCGGCAACACAACCCGAGCCATAGCTAAAGAATCCGACCCTCTTACCCGACAGGTCTTCGCTCGCATGATCGAATAACGAGACCAGCCCTATATAGATAGAGGCGGTATAGCTGTTGCCGATGGTGCGATTATAGCTCAGAGTGGGCGCCGTCATCACAGACCGGGCCGCCGCATCGCGGCTACTCCCTGAAAAACGCGCCAACTGCGTCTGAGCCTTTTCGGCCATTCGACTGAAGGGCAAGTGATAGCACAGATAATCGAGTCGCTCGAAACGGGTACCACCCTGCTCAAGATAATCGGCGTAGGCCTGCTTTAGTGCCTTGAGGTAGATTTTGGTGGAATACTTGCCATCGACCAAGGCGGTAGCCCGGTAATTCGGGCGCCAGAAATCCATCACGTCTTCGGTATAACGACCCGAAGGCGCATGAATTTCGATCAGCTTAGGATCCACACTAATCAGCATAGCTACCGCGCCACAACCCTGAGTCGCCTCACCCGATGAGGCTAGGTCATAACGGGCAATATCAGAGGCAAGCACCAGCACCTTCCGCGCCGGATCGCGAGCGACGATGGCGCAGGCCATCTGCACCGCCGCTGTGGCGGAATAGCAAGCCTGCTTGAGTTCCACCACCCGGCAGCGACTCGGCAAGCCCAACAAACCGTGCACGAACACCCCGGCAGCCTTGGACTGGTCGATCCCGGTTTCGGTCGCGAACAGCAGCGTATCTATACTGGCTTTATCGCAGCGCTCGAACAGCGGCAGAGCCGCCGCGGCAGCCATGGTGACGACATCCTCATCGGCACCGACAATACCCATGCGCTCCTGACCGATACCCTGATAGTACTTTTCCGGGTCGATGCTCTGAACGTCAGCCAGACTCTTCAGGTCGAGGTAGAAATTCGACGTATAAAAACTTATATCATCAATACCGATGGACATACGTAGTAAAGACCCTATTGCTCATCCAGTAGCAACATCCTGTTCAGCCGCAGCCCGGCTATATCAGCCACGCCCAACAGAAACATGGCTGTCACAAATTCATGTTTAATCTGCTCAATGGTCTCGATCACCGCTTCGGGTGAGATCATGGCAGGCTTAAGAAAGGGAACCGCCATGCCGCACAGCGAGCCGCCGAGTATAACAGACTTCACCATATCGATGCCCGTACGAAGTCCCCCGCTGGCAATAAATTGCGCCTGCCCCATATAGGGCTGTGCCAGCCTGAGCGCTTCGGGGGTAGGAATCCCCCAGTCCTGAAACAGCAACCCCAGGGGGCGCTCTGCAGCCTGCTGGCGCCGATGATGCTCGATCCGGCTCCAGGAGGTACCACCACAGCCTGCCAGATCAAAGTGTTTGATTCCCTGTGCCAACCCCAGCTCGATGTCCTCAGGCGCCAATCCGGCGCCGACCTCTTTGAGGATGACCGGCCGATCAACGGCAGCGACCACCTCGCCGATCCGCTGATCCAGATTCGCGAAGTTGGTATCACCTTCTGGCTGTACTGCCTCCTGCAACGGATTAAGATGCAGATAGAGCGCATCCGCTCCTACGGCATCAATCGCAGCCTGCGCCTGCTCGGCACCAAAGCCATAATTGAGTTGCACCGCGCCCAGATTTGCCATCAGCAAGGCATCGGGGGCATGGGATCGCAGCTCGAAACTCTCACGCGCAGCAGGCTGAGTGAACATCACCCGCTGCGAGCCCACCGCCATCGCGACTCCGGTCGCTTGCGCGGCAAGCGCCAGATTGCGATTAATCGTGCGTAACTGCTCATGATCACCGCCCGTCATCGAGGAGATCAGCAACGGGAAACTCAGTTTCTTACCCAGAAACAGACAACCAGGATCGACCTGCGAAAGCGCCAACTGGGGCAGCCCGCGGTGACGCAGACGAATCAGATCGAAATAGCTTTTATTACGGTCAACCTCGGCATCGGCCTGGATCACCTGAATATGTTCGGTTTTGCGATCATTGGTTGAATCAGCCATCGCGGGCTACCGCTCCATCGACAGGTGTGATTGCATCAGCTCACCGGGATTAGTCTGTGCCGCCATCAATGACAACTCCCCACAGAGCACGGTCGCCGCACACCAGATCGCCAATCGGCGGGCGTTTGCCCCCGGTTCACGCTCTTCTTTGCAGCCCAGCAGCTGCAAATTTTTCTCGACAAAATCTATCCCCTTGCCGTTACCGACAGTACCCATAATCAGATTCGGCAGTGTGGCCGAGAAATACAGGTCGCCATCGCGGACCTCGGCATGAACGATACCCTGCGAGCCCTCAATAATATTGGCCGCGTCTTGCCCCGTCGCCAGATAGAAAGCCAGCAGCATATTGGCATAATGGGCATTAGCACTGCGAATACCTCCCGCCAATAGCGTACCGATCAGGTTCTTTTTGATGTTGAGTTCGACGATTTTCTCGGGCGTCGTTTTTAGACGCCGCAGACATAATGCGCGAGGGATATTCACCTCGGTGACCACATATTTTCCGCGCCCCAGGATTCCATTAACCGCCGTGGCTTTCTTATCCGAGCAGTAATTGGCGGAGATAGACACATAACGTAGCTGCGGATACTGTTCCAGAATCCACGGGAACAGCCGGTCGGCGGCATTGGTCACCATGTTATGACCCGAGGCATCACCGGTGCTGAACTCGAGACGCAGATAGATCAGATTGGCGACCACCTGGGTATTAATGCCGATCAGCGAAGCGAAACGGCTAGACTCAGCCACGACCTTATTCAGGTCCTGCATGCGCGCCTTTAGGCTGGTAACGGCCTGCAGAGCCGTGCCGGCATGTTCAGCCTCGAGGAGGATCGATCGACTCATGCGGTCATCAATCACCGTCGCCCGAATCCCTCCAGCCAGTTTGGTAACCCGGGCACCCCGGCCTACCGACGGCCACAGAGGGCTCTCGTAAGTAGCCAGGGGCACCATCACCTCGTCATTGACCTCATCACCGATCACTTTGACAGGCCCTACATTGCGCATAGGTATGGGAGCTGCGGTGATCTTATGTGATTTCATTCACTCAACTTATCAATAGCGGTGGCTGCAAAATAAACAAAGAGGCTACGCGCCTCAAGCAAAAAATTCGGATGGTCTCTATAAAGGTGGCGATTGTAGCCATCGCTTTATATGAATGCAATTTCATGGACAAAAAGCTGCGCTTAAGACCCTAAAACCTGCGGATAATCTCTGAAACCGGCATCCCACCCTACCTACTGAGTAGGCTATCATAGGGAACCTATGAATAAGGAGACCCCATGTCCAACGCGGTAGAACAGGCACTAGATAGGTTCATCCGGGCCACCACCGAGCAGCCCCAGGCTCTGAGCCTCCCTCGCATCGAACAGGACCCACTATGGCCATCTCCCTGCCTTCGGGGCGAGCCGGATACTGAGGGAATGGTCGATTGGCAACCGACCCGGCAATCGGGGGGGAGCGATATGTTTGAGCGCCTGGAGAGCGCATTGGAGACCCCCATTCATCCCGACATTAAAGCCTATTATCAGCGCTTCTGGTCCGACCCGCTGGCTGCACACTCTCCCGAGGGCCAGCTTAACCTGCTATTTGTCTGGAATGACGAGGATTACGAACGTCTGAGGGCCAATCTGGTTGGCCATGCCCTGGGCCGCATCAAGCTCAAGCAACCGCTCAGCCTATTCTTCGGCTGTACCTATCCCGAAGAATATGTCCTGGCTATCGACAACAGTACCGGCCAGGTCATGCTGGAGCAGCCGGGGAAAAAATTCAGCAACCCGGTAGCGGCCTCTCTCGCCGAGTTTCTTGACCGCTTAGAGCCCTGTGTTATCGAAACCTGATTTCTGCTAGCTTCTACTACTAAAGACCTCTGCTTGATCCATAATAGGCAGTATTTCAAAGAGAGTTTGTCATGCGAAAAAAGATCATCCTAGTGGCCAGCCTGCTATTAACCTTGGGTGGCTGTGCCCAGAGTCCGCAGCAGATAACGCTAACCCCGCAGATCGAGATCAACAGTCACCTCAGCAACCAGCCTAGCGTCCATCTCAGCGTTGTCGACAAACGCCCCAGCAAGAGCCTGGGCACCCGTGGCGGCACCTACAGGGACAGCAACCACATCACCCTGGCCCGCAATATCCAGAGCATGCTCATACCTGCCGCGAGCGCAGCACTCACCGAAATGGGTATTAGCGTTGACCAACCCAGCCCGATGCCGACCGATCTACAGATCTGGGTAGAGAAGTTGCTATACGAGGTTAACGATGCCCAGACTCTGCCTCTGGAGATCAAGCTCCAGGTACAGATAGCCGCTGTCGCCAACAGGGGTAATAAACAACAGGTATCCAGATACGCATCCAACAAGCTGCACAAGTTCCTGACCCCACCGAACGAGAAAGAAAATGAAGAGATTATCAATGAGATCATCTCTACCACCCTGACCCGGCTGCTTAACGACCCTAAACTCATTACCCTGATTCAGAATTAACAACAGCCTTTATGACGCTCTATTTACTCGCAAGAGTCAGCCTGCGATGGCCAGGCTGCCCACCCTGAGAAGATGCGCCGCCACCTCCTCAGGGCGCTTCTGGTACTCGATCACTCAACGAGATCACGGCTGCCTTGTGCCGGGCAACGGCTAATCTCCATAATTTAATGCACAGCTGGGAATGGGTAAGAATCTCTTCGAATTTATAATTAAAAATAAATTTTATATTTGTTCGACAACAGCTGTTGATATTACTATCTCACTGATTATAAATGCTATTTATAAGTGCCGCTGGGATTATGATCAATGCATGACGAAGGCCGCAGTCAGGGGGCTGAAGTAGGTTACTCAGCACTACCTCACAGAGTTATCCACAGAAACTGTGCATAACCTAATACTGGCCAGAGACGGTATTTGAGTGGTTCTGAGGGACATTAACCGAGAACTGGCTGTTGTATTTGTTCTTAGCAGAAGGTAGCAGTGTAAGAGTAGGCTTTGTTCTTTGGTAGGTTAGGCAGCGTCCGCTCCCTACGGACTTGCTGCACTTCCCACATCCCTGTGGGGCGGCTTCAGCCTGACGATGGCGGCACATTAAGCGGCTTATTAAAGCAGTTCTTCCACCGCTTTATCAGCATGTATTTGGGTCGTGTCGTAGAGTGCGACAGTTGTATCAGATTGTGTAACCAACATGCTTATTTCAGTACAGCCGAGGATGATCGCTTCGGCACCCTGCTCAGCAAGCTCATTAATAATTCTGAGGTACTCTAATTTTGAATTTGATTGAACCTTACCCACACATAATTCATTATAGATAATGTCATGAACTATTTGCTGGTCTGAGGCATCCGGCACCAGCACCTCAAGACCATACTGCTCCTGAAGCCTGCCTTTATAAAACTCCTGCTCCATGGTAAATGCCGTCCCCAGAAGGCCTACCGTCTTAACACCCTTCTTAACCAGCATCTCAGCAGTAGCGTCAGCGATATGAAGAATAGGGATCTTTACTGCCTGCTCTATTTGAGGCGCTATCTTATGCATCGTATTGGTACAGATGAGTAAGAAGTCCGCTCCAGCAAGCTCAATTTTTCTAGCCGCTTCTGACAAGATAAGTGCAGCACCATTCCAGTCACCCTGATGTTGCATTTTTTCTATGGGTTCAAAATCAACACTAAACATCACAATCTGAGCAGAATGCAGGCCACCCAATCTGTTTCTGACTCCCTCATTGATCGCCTTGTAATACCCCGCAGTGCTTTCCCAGCTCATTCCACCTAACAGGCCTACAGTCTTCATCCAATAGTCTCCATTTATATTTGGTAAAACGTAAACGAGATCATGTACAGGATCAGGTCTTTTATCATATGGATGATAAAAGACCTGATCCTCATCCGTCACTGACTCAACGAGTGCTGCGAATCTAGCAGATTCGATAACAAGCGACAATCAAGCTCGAGAGAGCCGTTAACAAGAGGCTGAACGGTAATCCTGCACCCCCAGATGCCCCCTCTCAACCCATGCAACTTCTTTGTGCGCCTGCACCAAAACAAAGCCAAGACATTCTGTTAAAAACATAAAAATAAGAATAAGCATCTGTATATAAACAAAAAATAAAACATGGCGCGCAGCTTGCTTTGCAGTATCCCTGTTACAACGCATGTCGAACATGGGTGCATTAGCCCACCAACAACACGATAAGACCTATACACACGAGGAGCGCGCTATGAGCATTGCTAAGACAACGTTTAAGAGATCACTTCTAACTCTCGGTACCTGCGCAGCCTTGTCAGCCTCGGCGCTGACGCTCGCGGCACAGGACAGCATCAGGGTAGGCGTACTGCACTCGCTCTCCGGTACGATGGCGATCAGTGAGACCACCCTGAAAGATACCATGCTGATGCTGATTGCCGAGCAGAACGCACAGGGAGGACTGCTGGGTAAGCAGCTTGAGGCCGTGGTGGTCGATCCTGCCTCGGACTGGCCCCTGTTCGCTGAAAAGGCCCGTGAGCTGATCGAAAAAGAGCATGTCGATGCGATCTTCGGCGCCTGGACCTCCGTCTCCCGCAAGTCAGTATTGCCGGTGATCGAGGAGCTGAACAGCCTGCTCTTCTACCCCGTGCAATATGAGGGGGAAGAGTCCTCCAAAAACGTATTCTACACCGGCGCCGCGCCTAACCAGCAAGCGATCCCTGCCGTCGACTATTTGATGAATGATCTGGGCGTTAAGCGCTGGGTACTGGCGGGCACTGACTATGTCTATCCGCGCACGACCAACAAGATCCTAGCAGCCTACCTCAAAGCCAAGGGTGTGGCGGACAGCGACATCATGATCAACTACACCCCCTTCGGTCACTCAGACTGGCAGAGCATCGTCTCGGAAATGAAAAAGTTCGGTGCTGCCGGCAAGAAAACTGCGGTGGTCTCGACCATCAACGGTGATGCCAACGTACCCTTCTATAAAGAGCTGGGTAACCAGGGAGTCTCGGCACAGGATATCCCAGTCATTGCCTTCTCGGTCGGTGAAGAGGAACTGTCCGGCATCGATACCAAGCCACTGGTCGGCCATCTGGCAGCCTGGAACTACTTTATGAGTGTCGACAGCGAGGCCAACGATGCGTTTATCGATGCCTGGCACAGCTATATCGGCAACGATAAGCGGGTGACCAACGATCCTATGGAAGCACACTATATCGGCTTCAAGATGTGGGTAGAGGCGGTCAAGAAAGCCGGCACTACCGATCCCGCTGCGGTCCAGGATGCGATGATCGGCATCAGCGTCCCCAACCTGACCGGCGGTTACTCGTCTATGGGCGCCAACCACCACATCACCAAGCCGGTACTGATCGGTGAGATCCAGTCCGACGGTCAGTTTGAAGTGGTCTGGAAAACCAGTGGTCTGGTCCTAGGCGATGCCTGGTCTGACTTCCTGCCGGGTTCTAAAGACCTGATCTCCGATTGGCGTGCCCCGCTCTCTTGCGGTAACTACAACGTCAAGACAGGGACCTGCTCAGGTCAAAATTTCTAGGCTCAGCACGGCTGCCCGGTCACCGCGTTTATCCTTTTTAAGGTTAAGACGACGGTGACTGGACTTTTCTGTTTTTTATCCAACAGGGTCGTCCCGACGGGCTGATCTAAGGATGCGACTAGCATGGTAATTTCGATGCGGGGCCGAATGCCCTCACTCCTATCAATGCTCTTGCTGCTGTTGCTCTCCCCCTGGGGTATGGCCAATGCCAGCCTGGAAGCAGGACTGCAACTGCTGAGCAACTCCAGCTTTGACAAAAAATCGATCGCGATCGGGCACCTGGTCGAGTCCGGTGATCCCAAAACGATCAAGCTGCTGCAGGCCATGAGCCTGGGGCAACTCTACTACATTAAAGCCGATAAGCGCATTGTTCTTGCCGAACGCTTAGAGAACGGCTACAGAATCCGCGATGCACTCAGTGACGAAGCCTTGGGTGAGGTCGACAGCCGAAAAATAAGAAAAGTATCTATCAACAATAACCTGAGATCACAATTAACAGAGGTATTGGCTGAATTACAGATCGGGGCGCCCGATGCGGATGTGCGCCGCAACGCGCTCGAGTCGATGCTCGGCGATGTCGACAGCCAGAGGCTGCCGCTGCTGCGCAAACGCGCGGCCGCAGAAACCGATGCCAATATCAAGGAACTCCTCGGGGTCGCGATCGCTCTGGCAAGGCTCGACAATCCCGATGCGGGTATCAGGCTCAACGCCCTGAACGTTTTCGATGGCAGCCTTTACCCGGCGGTGCGCAATCGCGTCCTTCCTGTTGCCAACGAGGATCCGAGTGCCGAGGTACGCAAAGCCGCTGCCAAGGTGCTTGCGAGCATCGATGCTAAGGTCAGCCTGTTCGGTTATCTGGAGACGCTGTTCTTCGGCATCAGCCTGGGTTCGGTGCTGATCCTGGCGGGCATCGGCCTGGCGATCACCTTCGGGGTGATGGGGGTCCTCAATATGGCCCACGGTGAACTGATTATGATCGGTGCCTATACCACCTATGTGGTTCAGCTGTTGATGCCTGATGCGATCGAATACTCGCTGCTGGTCGCCGTTCCCGCCGCGTTCGTGGTATCAGGGCTGGTGGGCATCGGCATAGAACGCGGGGTAATCCGGTTTCTCAACGGCCGGCCGCTGGAGACCTTGCTGGCGACGTTCGGCCTCAGCCTGATACTGCAGCAGGCGGTACGCAGCATCTTTTCGCCGCTGAACCGCTCGGTAGAAACCCCGCAGTGGATGAGCGGTGCCTGGGAGATCAACAGCATCTTCTCGCTGACGCTCAACCGGCTCTACATCGTCGTTTTCTGCCTGCTGGTGGTGGTGCTACTGCAACTAATCCTCAAACGCACCCGCCTGGGTCTGCAGGTACGGGCCGTCGCCCAGAACCGGCAGATGGCGCGCGCCATGGGGGTACGTTCCGAATGGATCGATGCGATGACCTTCGGCCTGGGTTCGGGTGTCGCCGGCATCGCCGGGGTGGCGTTAAGCCAGCTGACCAACGTCGGTCCCAATCTGGGCCAGGCCTACATCATCGATTCCTTTATGGTGGTGGTGTTCGGCGGCGTCGGTAACCTCTGGGGCACGGTGGTCGCTGGATTGTCGCTCGGGATCGCCAACAAAGTCATGGAACCTTGGGCCGGCGCGGTCCTGGCCAAGATTCTGGTGCTGGTGTTCATTATTCTCTTTATTCAGAAACGTCCCCGCGGCTTGTTCCCGCAGAAGGGCCGTGCCGCGGAGGGCTGATCCATGCTGTTTAACCGTATTCTTGCCAACGATCGTGGCGGAAAGATCATGCTCGGGTTACTGCTGGCGGTCACCCTGGGGTTCAGCCTGTCCAACCTGCTGCTGCCGGCCGACAGTCTGTTTTACATCCCCACCTACACCCTCACCCTGATGGGAAAATACCTCTGTTATGCGCTGCTGGCGGTCGCGATCGACCTAGCCTGGGGCTACCTGGGTATTCTGAGCCTCGGCCACGCCGCCTTCTTTGCGCTCGGAGGTTATGCGATGGGGATGTACCTGATGCGCCAGATCGGCGATCGCGGCGTCTATGGCCATCCGGAACTAGCCGACTTTATGGTGTTCCTCGACTGGCAGGAGCTGCCCTGGTTCTGGGGCGGTTTCGACCATTTAGGCTTCGCCCTACTGATGGTTCTGGCGGTTCCCGGCTTGCTGGCATTCGGCTTCGGCTGGCTGACCTTCCGCTCACGCGTCACCGGCGTTTACCTGTCGATCATCACCCAGGCGCTGACCTACGCCCTAATGCTGGCATTCTTTCGCAATGAGCTAGGATTTGGCGGCAATAACGGCCTGACCGACTTTAAAGATATGCTCGGCTTCAGCCTCCAGGCGGATTCGACCCGGCTGGCGCTCTTTATTGCCTCGGCGGTAGCGCTGGCGGCAGGCTATCTGCTCTGTCGTCTGATTACCCAGTCACGCCTGGGGCGGGTCTGCGTCGCGATACGGGATGCCGAAGACCGGGTCCGCTTTATCGGCTACCGGGTTGAGAAGGTCAAGTTGGCGGTGTTCACCCTCTCGGCCGTGCTGGCAGGCATCGCTGGCGCCCTCTATGTGCCTCAGGTGGGGATTATCAATCCCAATGAATTCTCTCCACTCAACTCGATCGAGGCGGTGGTCTGGGTGGCCGTCGGCGGTCGCGCCACCCTGTACGGTGCGGTAGCCGGCGCCCTGCTGGTCAACTATGCCAAGTCCTACTTTACTGCGGCGCTGCCCGAGGTGTGGCTCTTCGTACTGGGCGGGCTGTTCGTCTTTGTCACCCTGTTTATGCCCCGTGGGGTGGTGGGTTTATTCGACCGCTTCGCGGCAAAACCCTCGCCCGACGCTAGCCCCAAGGACAACTCTCAAAATACCAAAGTAAACCCGGGCGTTAGCGCGCAGGAGGCTAAATAATGACACCGTTAGGATATGCCCCCGAGTGGCTTAAACGCGATCAGGTATTCGAGTTTATGAAGCCTCAAGCCTCATCGCGGCTCGATCTGAGCCACAACTGCATCCTCTACCTCGAGGGCTTACATGTCAGCTTCGATGGTTTCAAGGCGATCAACGACCTCAACCTTTATATAGAGCCTGGGGAGCTGCGCTGCATTATAGGCCCCAACGGTGCCGGCAAGACGACCATGATGGATATCATCACCGGCAAGACCCAGCCCGACAGTGGCCAGGCCTGGTTTGGACAGCGCATCGATCTGCTGAAAATGAACGAAGCCGAGATCGCAACGGCAGGGATCGGGCGTAAATTTCAGAAACCGACCGTGTTTGAACCGCTCAGTCTGGTCGAAAACCTGGAGCTGTCGATGGCCGGTAACAAGGGAGTCTGGCCAACCTTCAGGGCCCGTATCGACGCCGAGCAGCGCGACTGGATCGACGAGGTACTGCTGATGATAGGGCTTGAACAGCAACGCAGTCAGAGTGCGGGCATCCTCTCCCACGGCCAGAAACAGTGGCTGGAGATCGGCATGCTGCTGATGCAAAACCCCAAGCTACTGCTGGTCGATGAACCGGTTGCCGGCATGACCCATCAGGAGATGGATCGCACGGGAGAACTACTGACCTCGCTGGCAGGCGAGCGCTCGGTCGTGGTGGTCGAACATGATATGGATTTTGTCCGTTCGATCGCCCGCAAGGTCACCGTACTGCATCAGGGCTCGGTACTGGCCGAAGGCAGCATGGATCAGATCCAGAATGATCCGAGGGTGATAGAGGTCTATCTGGGTTCTTAGGATAATGAATAACAACAATAACAAGGTGGAGGCTGTTATAAATGCTTGTAATTAAAGGATTAAATCAATTCTATGGCCAGTGCCATACCCTCTGGGACCTGGATCTTGTGGTGCCTGAAGGCGCCTGCACCTGCCTGATGGGACGTAATGGGGTCGGCAAGACCACCCTGCTCAGATGCGTGATGGGGCTGTTACCCAGCCAGTCGGGACAGATCAACTTTGCCGGAAGGGACCTGAGCAAAGTTTCCGCGGATAAGCGTGCAGGGATGGGTATCGGCTATGTGCCCCAGGGACGGCAGATCTTCTCGCTGATGACGGTAGAGGAGAACCTGCTGATCGGCCTGCCCGCCCGCGCCGACAAGCTTAAGAGAATACCCGGCTTTATCTTCGAACTCTTTCCTGTACTCAAGGAGATGCGGCACCGGCGTGGCGGCGACCTCTCCGGTGGCCAGCAGCAGCAGCTGGCGATCGGTCGCGCCCTGGTTACCGATCCCCAGTTGCTTATTCTCGATGAGCCGACCGAGGGGATTCAGCCTAATATCGTCGCCGAGATTGGCGACATTATCCGCAGGCTCAATCAGGAGATCGGCCTGACGGTACTACTGGTTGAACAGAAACTGCCGTTCGCGCGCCGAGTGGCGGATCACTTCTCTATCCTGGAAAGAGGAAAAAACGTCGCGACCGGCAAGATCGAACAGCTCAGTGACGAACTCGTTCGGCAGTACCTTACGGTATGAGCTAACGGTTTAAGCCTCAGGGTATAACTGAGGCCACATAAAGTAACAACAGAGGCCAGCCACCATCGGAATAACTGAGAACACCCTCCCGGAAACCCGCCCCAACTCAGACCAGACCTATGGTCAGGGGCGGAAGTGGATGGCGTCGATCGATCTGCATCTGGAACCGCGCGGTGGCCGCACCGCGCTGCCCGGCATCCGCCACCAGGGTCCGCTACGGGTACAGCGGCCCTTCTATCCCGAAGGCCCGGTCTGCCATATCTATCTGCTGCACCCTCCGGGCGGATTGGTCAGCGGCGATCAGCTGCGGATCAGCGCGACCCTGGAACCGGATAGCCAAGCCCTGATCACCACGCCCTCCGCCGGAAAAATCTACCGGGGGGACAGCTGCGGGGTCTCCCAACAGCAGACGGTGCTGTTGCGTCTGGCCGCCAACAGCAGCCTGGAATGGCTGCCCCAGGAAACCATTATTTATGATGGTGCGCTTGGTCACTCTCAGACCCGGGTGGATCTGAGCAAGGGCTGCCGCTTTATCGGCTGGGAGATTATCTGTCTGGGGCATCCCGCCAGTCACCTTCATTTCAACCGGGGACGTTTCAACCGGGGGCGTTTTATCCAGGAGATGGCGATCTACCGCGACGGTTTGCCGCTGGTGCTTGAGAAACAACATCTCCAGGCCGCCAGCCCCCTCGCCGAACAACGCTGGGGACTGGCGGGCTACCCCATAGTCGGCACCCTCTATGCGGTGGGTTTTGATAAGGAGCCCGTCGCCCTGATCGATGCACTGCGCGCCCAGCTTAATGAGGATCAAGCCACAGAGGGCGAAAACCTAGATGAACAGGTGGCCATCACCTACCGTCTGGGGGTGCTTATCCTGCGTTATCTTGGGACTGACAGCGAACGTGCACGCACGCTCTTTACCCGGCAGTGGCAGCTGATCCGCCCTGAACTGCTGTGCAGAGCCGCCGCTATCCCTCGCATCTGGCTGACCTGAGTAGCATTCAGGCGAAACTTTCTATAATCAACTGTTAATACCCAATCAGCACCCACATACACTCAGCACAGAAGAGCGCAGCCATGGAACTGACACCCAGAGAAAAAGACAAGCTACTGTTGTTTACCGCCGGACTGCTGGCCGAACGCCGCCGTGCCCGAGGATTGAAGCTCAACTACCCCGAAGCGATCGCCCTGATCTCCTGCGAGATTATGGAGGGGGCCCGCGATGGCAGGACAGTCGCCGAGATGATGAGTTACGGCCGCACTATTCTCGCGCGTGACGAGGTTATGGAGGGGATCGCGGAGATGGTTCAGGAAGTCCAGATCGAGGCGACGTTCCCGGATGGCACCAAGCTGGTCACCGTACACCAACCGATTCAATAACAGGAGCGCCCTATGATTCCCGGACAATTGCAGCTTCACGGCAAAGAGATCGAGCTTAATCGCGGCCTGGAGACCCGAAGCCTCAGAGTCGCCAACTGCGGTGACCGCCCGATTCAGATCGGCTCCCACTACCATTTTTTTGAAACCAACCCCGCGCTTGAGTTTGATCGTGCCCCGACGCGCGGCTTCAGGCTCAATATCGCCGCCGGTACCGCCGTGCGCTTCGAACCGGGCCAGACACGCACGGTGGAGTTGGTCGCCATCGCCGGCAAGCGCAGCATCTACGGTTTTCGAGGCCAGATTATGGGGCCTCTCGAGCAGATGCCCGCTAATAACAACCTACAGGAAGGGCCGCAGTGATGGTTAAGATCAGCCGCCAGGCTTATGTCGATATGTTTGGCCCCACCACCGGTGACCGAGTGCGCCTGGGCGATACCGAGTTGTGGATCGAGGTCGAGAAGGATCATTGCATTTACGGGGACGAGGTCAAGTTCGGCGGCGGCAAGGTGATCCGTGACGGTCAGGGACAGAGCCAGGTCAGCTGCTCGGAATCGATGGATACGGTGATCACCAATGCCCTGATCCTCGACTACTGGGGGATCGTCAAGGCCGACGTCGGCATCAAGGAGGGGCATATCGCCGCCATAGGCAAGGCCGGCAACCCCGATACCCAGCAGGGGGTCGATATGGTTATCGGCCCGGGTACCGAGATCATTGCTGGCGAGGGCCAGATCCTCACCGCCGGGGCGATCGATTCGCATATACACTTTATCTGTCCGCAGCAGGTCGACGAAGCCCTGTGCTCGGGGGTAACTACCATGCTCGGCGGCGGCACCGGTCCAGCCACCGGCACTAAGGCGACCACCTGCACCCCCGGTCCCTGGAATATCGGCAAGATGCTTCAGGCCACTGATCAGCTGCCGATGAACTTCGGTTTTCTCGGCAAGGGCAATGCCAGTCTGCCCGTCGCTCTCGAACAGCAGCTCCAGGCTGGGGCCATGGGGCTTAAGCTACACGAGGACTGGGGCACCACCCCCGCTTCCATCGATGCCTGCCTGAGTGTCGCCGATCGCTACGATGTCCAGGTGGCGATCCATACCGACACCCTCAACGAATCCGGTTTTGTCGAAGATACTCTGGCCGCCTTCAAGGGGCGCTCTATCCACACTTACCACACGGAAGGCGCCGGTGGCGGCCACGCTCCTGATATCATCAAAGCCTGCGGCCTAGCCAATGTGCTGCCCTCCTCCACCAATCCGACCCGCCCCTACACGGTTAATACCGTGGATGAACATCTGGATATGCTGATGGTCTGCCACCATCTGGATCCCAATATTCCCGAAGATGTCGCCTTTGCCGATTCGAGGATTCGCAAGGAGACGATCGCCGCCGAGGATATCCTCCACGACCTGGGTGCTTTTTCAATGATCGCCTCCGATTCCCAGGCGATGGGGCGGGTGGGCGAGGTGGTGATCCGCACCTGGCAATCGGCCCATAAGATGAAGGTCCAGCGTGGCCTGCTGCCCGAGGATCAAGCCCGGGGCTGTGATAATTTTCGCGCCAAACGCTATATCGCCAAGATCAGTATCAACCCGGCGATCGCCCATGGCATCAGCCACGAGGTCGGCTCGATCGAGGTCGGCAAGCTGGCCGATCTGGTGCTCTGGAAACCGGCCTTCTTCGCGACCAAGCCCTCGCTGATCATCAAGGGCGGCCTGATCGCGGCCGCACCTATGGGGGACCCCAACGCGTCTATCCCCACCCCCCAGCCTGTCCATTACCGGCCCATGTTCGGCGCCTCGCCGCTGGCTGCCGCCGCCACCAGCCTGACCTTCGTCGCTCAGGCGGCTCTGGATCAGGGCCTGGAAGCAAAACTGGGACTCAAGCGGACCCTCGCCCCCTGTTACGGGGTGCGATCTATCGGCAAGCAAGATATGAAACTCAACGACTATATGCCGGTGATGGAGGTGGACCCTCAGACCTACGAGGTCAGGGCTGATGGTCAGCTGCTCCACTGCGAACCGGCCGAGGTCCTGCCACTGGCTCAGCGGTACTTCCTTTTTTAACCTTTTTTCATCCCTGTTAGTCGGCCGTCACGAGGAATAGCCATGCTAAAGATCACCCAACGCTTTAACACCAGTCCGGGCGTCATCGCCGACACTCTCAGCCTGCCCTACGATCTGCGTAAGCGCGGCCGCTTTAAAGCCTGTACCGAGAAGGGCCTACCGGTGGGGGTCTTTATCGAGCGCGGCCAGGTACTCGCTGATGGCGAGCTGCTGCTGAGCGACTGTGGCCAGCTGATTCAGGTTATCGCTCAGGCTGAACCGGTGGTCAGCGCCTCGACCGACGACTGGCTGCAGTTCGCCCGGGTCTGTTACCACCTGGGAAATCGCCACCTGCCGTTGCAGGTCGGCGAGCGCTGGCTGCGCTTCCAGCCCGATCCTGTCCTTCAGCAGCTGACCGAACTCTTCGGCTTGACCACGGTGTGCGAAGAGGTGCCCTTTATGCCCGAAAACGGGGCCTATGGTGCCTATGGGGGTCATAAAGAGCATGGGCATGGACATGGACATGGACACGGGCATCAACAGGACGCGCACCACCATGACCACGCCTAGTCAGCAGCCCTCATCCACGCCCTCATCCAGGCTGTTGCATCTCCTGCACCTCGTCAGTCCCTCGCTGCCGATCGGCGGCTTTGCCTATTCTCAGGGGTTGGAGTACGCCATCGATGCCGGTTGGCTGAACACCCCCGAGGCGCTTCACGACTGGCTCAGCGGGCTATTAGATGAGGGCCTGGCGCAGCTGGAACTACCGCTTCTCCAGCGCTTTTACGCCGCTTATGCCGCTGGGGATAGCGCCCAGGTGGAGCGCTGGAACCACTGGTTGGCGGCCAATCGTGAGACCAAGGAACTGCTGTTTGAAGATCAACAAATGGGGATGGCCCTGCGGCGGCTGCTGGTCTCACTGGAGGTGATCAGCGGCGAGGATCGACCCCCCACAGCGCCGAGCTACTGCTCTCAGTTTGCCCTGGCCGCACGCCACTTCGACGTGTCGACGGAGGCGATGCTCAATGGCTTTGCCTGGAGCTGGCTGGAAAACCAGATCTCGGTGGCCTGCAAGACGGTTCCCCTGGGTCAGACCGCGGCACAGCAACTGCTGATGCGGCTGCTGCCCGACATCGACCGGGCGGTAAGCAAAGGGCTGATGCTCGAAGATGAGCAACTGGGTGCCACCCTGCCCGGTTTCGCCCTGGCCAGCGCCCTGCACGAAACCCAATATTCGCGACTGTTCAGAAGCTAACCTAACGACAGCAACCCCTTAATCTAACATTGGAGTTATCAGTATGAGTACAGCCTGTTTACGCGTCGGTGTCGGCGGCCCGGTCGGCTCCGGTAAAACCGCACTACTTAAAGAAATATGTCAGGCACTGCGCGACCACTACGACTTGGCCGTGGTCACCAACGATATCTATACCAAAGAGGACGAACAGTTTCTGCTACGCCACGATGCCCTAGCGGCTGACCGTATTATCGGTGTGGAAACAGGCGGCTGCCCGCACACCGCCATCCGTGAAGATGCCTCCATGAACCTGGCCGCCATCGACGAGCTGCAGCAGCGTCATCCGGGTCTCGAGCTGGTACTGGTCGAGAGCGGCGGTGACAACCTCAGCGCCACCTTCAGCCCGGAGCTCTCCGATCTCACCCTCTATGTGATCGATGTCTCCGCCGGTGACAAGATCCCTCGCAAAGGAGGACCTGGGATCACCAAATCGGACCTGCTGATCATCAACAAGACCGACCTCGCGCCTCTTGTCGGTGCCGATCTCGGGGTCATGGACCGCGATGCCAGGAAGATGCGCGGTGAGCGCCCCTTCGTCTTTAGTAACCTCAAGAGCGGCCAGGGGGTACAAAGTATTATCAATTTCATTATCGATCAGGGGATGCTGGCCAAGCGCACCCTGACCTAGCGCGCCTTAGGGTACTTTAGAGCATCACCGACGCGCAGGGTGACAGGAGACTAGATCGTTTTCATTATCCGGGGTTGGCCGCCACGTACTACTGCAATGAAGGCACGCTCCATCTTTGGGGCGTGCCTTAACTACCAACCCGTATCCGCCTTAACACAGGGACACCGAACTGACACCAAAGTGGCGATGCGGTAGTCAACGCAAAAATCAGAAACAACGCCCTCTGATAAGAACAAAACAATAGCCAACCTCTGATTAATGCCTCCTAAAACCTACTGGACATCGTCACTGGCCAGCATTCGGTTATACACAGTTTCTGTGGATAACTCTGTGAGGTAATACTGGGTAACCTGCCCCAGCCCCCTGACTACGGCCTTCGTCATACATTGATCACAATCTCAACGGCACTTGTTAAAACACTTTATAATCAATGAGATATAAATATCAACAGCTATTTCCGAACAAATTTACAATTTATTTTTAATTGCATATCCTGCCAAGTTTCACCCATCCCCAGCTGTGCATTAAATTCTTCGAATTAGCGGTCGTCCTGCACAAAACAGTCTCGATCACACTTGTTGATCAAGACTGTTTTTATACGCAACCCCGCCCTTCCAGCCACGAGGTGGCTCAGGCCCAGCGTCAACGACCGGCACCCAAAACCCTCTCAGGCACCTCAGTCTCACTGCCGACTCGTCTTACCTTCCGCAGGAACGCAAGAGTCAGGCAGCGCGATTCAGACTGTAACAGTCCTTCCGCAAGCAGAGATGCTTGCCGTCGAACTTGGTAAAAGCTAGCCCTGTTCTTTGACGAGCCGTCGTCTTGCTAGATAGTAGACGCCTGCGGCTGTGCAGACAATTGCACCGGCAGCCATCCACAAGTGCGGTCCAGTGAGGTAATGAACGACCGAAGATGCATCAACACCCTGACTCTCATGAGCAATGGCGAGAGAGGGTATAGATAAGAGTGTGGCAAGCAGGATTCGTGTTGTCATGATGGGGCCAGGTTCCTAAAGGGTTAGGGTTATGCACTTGATGCTAAGATTTTTAAATGATTTTAAAAAACTCTGCTGCTCTGTCAAAACCCAGGTTATCCGCGTGAAGGGATAATGCCCGGCATGGCACGGGCAACAGACTGCGCAATTAACGCGGCGATCAGCGCCTTAATCAGGTCGCCTGGAATAAACACCAGGATAGCCTTGGTTGCACCGGCAAACGTTAGCGAGGTCATCGCCACCATGCCGGGAATACCAAACGCATACAGCACCAGAATCCCACCCACGGCCGAGGCAATAAAAACCCCGACAAATAAACTCATCTTTTTTAGCAGCGGCATCATCAATCCGGTTGCCAGAGCGGCGAACGGAAAGCCGATGATAAAACCGACCGTCGGGCCCGCAAACACACCCAGCCCACCACGACCACCGGCCAGAAGGGGTGCGCCCAGGGCAACGACCAAAATAAACAACACTACCGCTAAAAACCCACGCACAGGACCCAACATAACACCCGCTAACATTAAACCTAATGTTTGAGCCGTCAGGGGGACGCCTCCAGCTAATGGAAGATTAAATTTAGGCAGCAAACCCAATGCGGCTATCAAGGCAGCGTAGAGTGCGATCTGCACCAGCATTTTATCTTTGTTCATGTTGTTACTTCCTAGTTTTTTGCGGCAGAACAGCGATTCCACTGCTCCCTCCGCGTGCGGTTAAGGCTTCGGCAACGTGATCTGATAAGCCAATAGCCTGAATAATTAGAGGCACGATTAAGCGCCATTTGTTTTTTCTACCTCCACGGGCACGCCAGGCTTCGTCCAGATTCTGCATCACCATGACCAGCACAGGCGCAAACCGCACCATTAATGCCACGGCCAGCGCCAACGCGCGTGCAGAGATGCCTAGCCACTGAAACGGCCGAAATACGGGTTGCAGTGCTGCCATCATGTCGCTCATACGGGTGGTCAGGGTAATCAGGTTGGCTAACAAAAACATAGTGACCAGCCGCAGTACTGAGACACTCCCCTCATAAAGAGACCCCGCCCAGAGATGAAATAGCATGATAACGGCCAGAAAAGACAGCAGCGGTCTGAGCATTTCTAGATGCCGCCAGCCACGGTCACCCAAGGTGACATATAACAGTCCGGTAGCCAGCAGCAGCGCTACCATCAGTTCAAGCTGAACAACCGGCAAGATCAGCATACTGCACCCGGCCAGCAAGCCGAGCTTAATACCTGCAGGCCAACGGTGCAGCCAGCAGGTATGAGAAAGGTAAAGGCTAATCATCCGTCGTTAACACCGCGGCCTACGGCCTCGATATAACGTCGAATTACCTCATCCGGCGGGCCATCTGCGCGGATTTGGCCATTATCCATCCAGATCAACCGGTCAAATTCATCATAAACGCTCAGATCGTGACTAATCAGCAAAACATGGGTGTCGCTACTGTGGATAAGCCGCAGCAACAACAGACGCGTAGGGAGATCGAGTGACGAAAACGGCTCATCCAGGATAAGTAACCGTGGTTTCATAATCAACACGGACAAAATACAGACCCGCTGTTTCTGCCCTTCGGATAACTGCGTCACCGGCCGGTCAGCCCATGACTCTATACCCTGCTCACGCAACAATGCCACGGCAGCAGCACGCGCCTGCGCTGTCGTCTGGCCCAGCTGCTCACAACCAAACGCCAGCTCTTCAGCCACCGTAGGAAAGATCATCTGGTGATCCGGGTTCTGGAACACAAACCCGACCAGCGCAGGCATTAACGCCGCTTGTTTAACCGTGTCATAGCCAAATACCGAGACCTTTCCCTGCTCAGGCACCATCAATCCATTAAGCAAACGCACCAACGTACTCTTGCCAGAGCCGTTATTGCCAATCAGCCCTACACGTTTTTCATTCCAACCAAGAGAAATCTGCTTAAAAAAAAGTTCACCTGCGCGCTGCAGATCGACCTGCTCGATACAAATATGATCCGACAGCGCCGAGTGAAGTGGTGCTTCTTCATGTGGCCTATAGTTTTTTTGTTTTCGTGCGAACCAAGCCACTATCGTGTTCACTGTTTCATCAAAGAGGACCGCGATTATAACTGATCCGACTCACCATTTCTGCGCACTGAGCCAAGCAATTAAAATGACTTAGCTCAGCGGACAATGACACCAAAGACATCAAATCTACCTCCCTGCATTCAACGCGAGCATAACGCTACCCACCAACACAGGCGTGGCCGGTATGACAAGGATGCTGTTCGAGAATAATAATTCTTGTGAGAGAGCCGCATCAGCCTTGCGGGCCTCACACTCAGCATCGAAGACAGACAGCAAGGCATGACGCTCATCGTTGCGCGAGCCGGCTTAGGGTGAGGTGTGGGGCCAGGCTGACTCCCGTGCAGGGCGTATTTGCTCACGACCACGTGAAGCGCAGCAGGGTACAGCGGTGCCTGCAGGGGTAGAAAAACGCGAAGTCCCAATATGTGTTAGGATGCGCCCCTGACATGCGAGTTACCGAGTGTGTTTCTTATACTTGGATCATTCGAGCGCTCCCTTCCGGCGTTTTCTCGACAACTCGCATTCAGATCGGTGGTCCGCCCGCCCCCGGCCGTCTGTTTCTCCCAACAGATGCTGCCTCCATCATAGTGCGCCTTAAGTTACTCGAGTTTGGTGCTCTCACTACGGAACCTCAAGGTTTGACCGCTACCGGTTAGAGCCGCGTGCTGTTCCGCGTTCAATCGTTGACCGGGCTGTGTTTTGCCTGGCGCACATACAACTCCTGCCAACAGGAGTCATTATGAATTTTAGAATTGCCATTCGAGCCACCGGCCCGAGCGGCTTGGCCCTATGACCTGCTTTTGAAACAGCTCGCGATGCTTTGCGGGGCCTTGCGTTTAGCGTCCCGAGGTCGAAGGTCCGACTGACTCGAGTGTCGTACAGCCTCGAGGGACTCTTCAGCTGCCGCCTCTGCCGAGTCGTCCAGGCAGGGGTTACGGAAAGATAACGAAACAGGACTTTGCCTGTAATCAAAGGAAGGAAAGAAGGAAAAACTAGCTATAACAATTGTATCCGGAGATATACATGAAAATGTTAAAAAAACTCGCTACTGCTGCTGCAGTTAGCTCATTAGCACTTGGCGCTACGCTAGCCCAGGCAGATTCGAAAGAGCCTATCGTCATTGCGACCCATAACTGGACCAGCCAGATCACTATGGCGTACGTTATTGGGGGTATTTTTGAGAGCATTGGCGACAATGTTTCTTACGTCCCTGCCGACAGTCAGGCGGTTTACGAATCTATTCGTAACGGTGACGTCACTATTGCTCACGAAGTATGGCAGTCTACTTTTGGTAAGTCGTTCAACAACGCGTTAGACGCTGGCGGCATCATTGATGTGGGCAAGCACGCCGCGAAGACTCAAGAAGAGTGGTGGTATCCAGCGTATGTAGGCGATCTCTGCCCAGGCCTGCCTTCTTGGGAAGCACTCAACGATTGTGCGGCACTCTTTGCAACAGCAGGTAGTGGCGGCAAAGGTCGTTATCTGGACGGTCCGATGGACTGGCATGGCCAGGAAACGCTGGACCGCATCGAAGCGCTGGACATGAACTTTACCGCTAAGTTTGCCGGATCTTCGGGGGCACTTTGGGCAGAACTGGAATCAGCCGCTAAAGACAACCGTGCTGTCGTGGTATTTAACTGGTCACCTAACTTCACCGATGCCGGTGACGGTGGCAGCTTCGTTAAATTTCCCGCGTATAGCGCCGGCTGTAAGGTTTCAGATGGCGGTGATGGCAAGTGTGGTTCGCCACCGGCGGGTTGGTTGAAGAAGGCCGCTTACTATCAAATGCCTAAAAAATGGCCAACCGCTTACAAAGTCTTTAACAACATCTCCTTTACCAAAGGCGATATCGGCAACATGGCCGCATTGGTTGATATTGATGGCATGAACCACCAAGAAGCCGCTACTAAATGGCTGGCTGACAACGAAGCAACCTGGAAAAACTGGCTTTAAGCCAAACCCTCTGACCTGAGTGTCCAGCATTCAGGTCAGGAAGGGGAGCCTCTAAACAATTTCTGAGGAGTTGTTTAGAGGCTCCCCTAATCTTGCGCTTCGTCATTAAACCCCAGAACAGAAGCCCTGACGTGGTCTTTAGGTCTGGAATTTATTGGGTCTGCTTTTGCACAGTCACACTGTGAACCTAGCGCGCATGTTAGTCCGATACTAGACCTGGTGACAACAAATACAACGTCTTAGTACCTCTTTTTTATAGGAAGTTAATTATGTCAACATCAGCTCAGCCGGTCATTAAGTGCGAGTCTGTCTATAAAATATTTGGCGACAACGCTGTGAAAATGTTGGAAAAAACAGGTGGTAAAGTAGACACGGCAGCCTTACTCGAAGCGGGCTGTGTCATAGGTGTTAACAATGCCTCTTTTGAAGTACACCGAGGTGAAATACTCGTCATCATGGGGCTATCAGGCTCTGGAAAATCCACCCTATTACGCTGTATCTCACGCCTGATCGATACCACTGCAGGCGATATCTTTATTGATGGCGAAGACCTGCTTGCCATGAGTGCGAAAGAACTTATCGACATTCGTCGTAACAAGATGGGCATGGTATTCCAGAGTTTTGCCCTGCTGCCTCACAAAACAGTAATAGAAAACATTGCCTTACCCTTACAAGTTAAAGGCATGAACACCAGCGACAGCATGAATCGTGCGATGGACATGATAAATCTGGTAGAACTCACCGATTGCGAAAATTGCTTCCCGCGCCAGCTCTCCGGCGGTCAACAACAACGGGTCGGTATTGCTCGCTCATTGGCTGTGGAACCTGATATCTGGTTCCTTGATGAGCCCTTCTCAGCCCTGGACCCTCTGATTCGCAAGGAGATGCAGGACGAGTTCTTACGCTTACAGACGGTATTACACAAGACCATCTTATTCGTTACCCACGACTTTGATGAGGCGCTACGCCTTGCCGACCGCATCGCCATTATGAAAGACGGCGTTATCGAACAAATTGATACTCCGGCCAACATCGTACTCAACCCCGCCACGGAATACGTCGCCAAATTTACCCGTGGCGTGCCACGCGAGCGCGTACTCTCCTGCCAAACCGTCATGGAAAAATATGATGCTTCTGCAGAGTTGAGTGACATCCGTGTCTCTGAAGATGCCATTATCGAAACCATAGCAAAACCCGTGCTAACCGAGCAAAAACCCGTGGCTGTCACCGATGCCGAAGGCAAGATTGTTGGCGTTTTAAACAGCAATATCATCATAAACATCTTGTTTGATGAAGCCAGCAGCATGCCCGTTAATGCCTAAGTCATGAGCCAAACCTAATGCAATATTTTACCGAACATAAATGGACTCAGTTTGTCGCCCTGCTGGTGGTGTTTTTTGCCCTTGTAATGGCCATCGATCCAGCCACGGGTGGCAACCTATGGCGTCTGCAAGAGACTCGTTTTTGGCTGCTGCCGGACATCGTTAACGATGGCCTCAGGTTCCTTATCGATGATTTTTGGGTCGTAGAGACTTACGATGCCGAGTTAGACCTCACCGAAGAATCGACCCAGATGAAAGAGTTCACTCGCGGCCTGTCTGGCGTGGTGCTTTTTAGCATTAATTTAATTCGAGAACTGCTGTTAGGTGGCGTTAAAACCGTGGTGGCCTTTACCAGCTGGGAATTTATTAGCGCAAACGAGTGGGCTCGCATCCCTGCTCTGCCGTGGCCCGCAGTGGCTGCGGGTGCCGCTTTAATTGGTCACTATCTGGGTGGCCGTAGCCTGGCTATGTTAGCCGGCATCAGCACCCTTTACATCGCGGTATTTGGTCAGTGGACACCCGCCATGCAGACGTTATCCTTTGTGCTGGTGGCGGTGCCTTTATCGGTTTTTCTGGGATTAACGTTGGGCATCTTTGCTTTTAAGAACAAAACTTTCGAGTCCATCCTGGCACCTCTGTTAAACGTGGCTCAATCCATGCCTCACTTTTCTTACCTGATCCCGGTGGTGGTATTCTTTGGCATTGGCGACCATGCGGGTGCTATTTCAACGGTTATCTTTGCCACCCCCCCGATGATCCGTTTGACCATTTTAGGCCTTAAAAAGGTCTCTCCTGAGGTGCTGGAGGCCGGCATGATGAGTGGTTGCAACCCACGCCAGCTCATGTTTAAGGTACTGATCCCTACCGCACGCCATGACATCCTGATCGGTGTTAACCAGGTCATCATGCAATGTCTGGCCATGGCCGTGATCGCATCCTTTATTGGCGCCAGGGGCCTTGGCTACGACCTGCTGGTCTCATTGAACATGCTCAGGATCGGCCAGGCCCTCGAACTGGGTGTGTCTATCGTATTGATTGCGGTGGTCTTGGACAGGTTGTCCCTGGCCTGGGCTAACAAGCAGATTGATTACTTTGCCGAATTACCCTTCCATTTGCGTCACAAGCATTCGCTGACCTTCCTGGGAATTTTAGTATTCACCTCTGTGATTGCCTATATCGTCTCGATCGTTTTCCCGGACAGGGCTAACTACCTTTACTTCATCAAGGAATCACAGGGGTTAACGACCGAAACCTTCTGGGACTATATCGTTGACTGGATCGTCACCAACAGTTACAGCAGCGTGCAAAGCTTCAACTTCTTTATGATCGCCTCAGTTTTGATGCCCATGAAAGCGGCTTATTTATCGATGCCGGTCGCGGCAACCCTGTTCTTAGTTGCCGGTACGGGTTACATTGTGGGGGGCCTTCGCTCTGCGCTTATAGTGACCGCCTTTATTGCCTTTATTGCACTAACTCCCTGGTGGGATCGCGCCCTTATCACCGCCTACATGACCACCTTCGCCGTTATTATTTCCGTTCTTATTGGTTGCAGTGTCGGGATCTTGTGCTCTCGAAACGCCCGGGCAACTAAAGTTATATTACTGGTGTGTGATACCTTCCAAACCTTTCCATCGTTCGTCTACTTAATCCCCGTTATCATGTTGTTTGGTGTGAGTGATCTGTCAGTGCTTATTGCGGTGATCGTCTACGCCACCATCCCAGCGACAAGATACACCGTCGAAGGGTTGAGTAACGTACCTCACAGCTTGCAGGAAGCCGGCTCCATGTCAGGGGTTAACCGCATGCAGCGCTTATTAAGAATTGAACTACCGCTGGCCTTCCCACACATCATGCTGGGCATTAACCAAACGGTTATCTTCTCTCTATTTATGATTATCATCGGCGCCTTTATCGGTACCGATGACCTGGGTCAGCTCATCATGCAATCGCTGTCTCAAGCCAACGGCATGGGCCAAGGTATCGTACTCGGCTTATGCGTTGCCTTTATCGGCCTGGCAGTAGACCATTTGATCCATACTTGGGCCGAGCAGCGCAAGAAAGTGTTGGGGATCGCTTAACAAACAGTCTGCTTGACGACGGCCAACCTACAGGGATGTGGGGCGTGCCGCTCATGCAGGAGCGCTTGACGGTCAACCCACAGGGATGTCTCTTTTATGGGTTAGGCTTCAGCCCCCCTTGTGGCAGCCAGCTCCCTGCCTAGTCGGACTACTTTCTACCCACAAAAAACCAACCCACAGGATGTTTGTTTTGTGAGTTAGGCTTCAGCCTGACAATCGTAATGGCTGAACTTTGTGGTGTTCAGAACAACTCATACACAGTCTTTATGTTCCTCATCCGGTAGCCGAAGGTCGCCCTCCACGATCCGACTTGGCGACACTAAGTCCAGAAAATAATAATCAATGCCGCTGCCTCCTTATAAACCAGAAAACATTAAATTCCTAATTATTTTAATTAACCTCAGCAGCTATAGGCAATGCCTTTAGCTTTAACCTCAGCTCTGACTACAGTAGAAAATACTTTTACAGCTTATTCTAATGTCATACCAGCACCTAAGCGCCTTTAACGGAACAGCATAAAAATCATCTTATATTCAATGACACTAAACAATAATCAAAGAACTATCATTATCATCTTGACCAAAAAAGACGGCAGCTTATGCAGTGCCATATGCAGCACTAATAGGGCAACAAATAAAATTGTGGCTGAATATAAATATGTGCTATGTTCATAGACATAATGATATGAATTAAAAAAATTCATCATCTTATTTTCCTGTGACCGCCTATACTCATGTGAACTGAACTTCGGTACAGGTCACTGAGGTCGGATAATAATAATAGAGCACAACTCATCATCAGGAGGCCGGCCAATGAGACCGACCAGTGTTGCGATCTTACTGTTTTTAGGTTGGTTCCCGGAAGTGGCCTTTGCTGAGTGGGGACTGAATATCACACCGGGAATCTCCGAGATAAGCCGGTCGGTATTCGATCTGCACATGCTCATTTTTTATATCTGCGTCGGTATCGCGGTAGTCGTATTCGGGGTGATGCTCTGGTCAATCATCTATCACCGCAAGTCTAGAGGCGCTAAGGCGCATCACTTCCACGAGAGCACCACGGTCGAGATTCTCTGGACCCTCATTCCTTTCGTTATCCTGATCGCGATGGCATTTCCCGCCAGTAAAACCCTGATGACGATGTACGACACCCGTGATAGTGAGCTGACCGTACAGATCACGGGTTATCAATGGAAATGGCGCTATCAGTATGTCGGTGAAGAAGTGGACTTTTTCAGCGTCCTGACGACCCCCTCCGAGCAGATCAGCAACCAGCAACCCAAGGGCGAAAACTATCTACTGGAGGTCGATAACCCGCTGGTGTTACCCGCCAATCGCAAGGTGCGATTTTTAATGACCTCCAACGATGTCATCCACTCCTGGTGGTTGCCGGCACTGGCTGTGAAGAAGGACGCTATTCCTGGCTTTATCAACGAAGCCTGGGCGGAGCCACAACTGCCAGGCATCTATAGAGGCCAGTGCGCCGAACTCTGCGGCAAAGATCACGGCTTTATGCCGATCGTGGTCAAAGTACTACCCGAAGCCGAATTCGACCTCTGGCTGGCCACGGCTAAAACGGCTAAGGCCGATGCAGCGCAGGCAGCACAGCAGGACTGGACTCTGGACGCACTGCTTGCCAAAGGTGAGGCGGTATACAAAACCCAGTGCGCGGGCTGTCATCAGGTTGGCGGAACGGGTATTCCGGGTGTTTTCCCTGCTCTTAAAGACAGCCCGCTAATACTCAACGACCGGGAGGGCCATATCAGCATCGTTGTCAATGGCAAGCCGGGGAGCGCGATGCAGGCATTCGGTAAACAGCTCAACGCGGTCGATCTTGCCGCGGTGATCACTTACGAGCGAAATGCCTGGGGCAATAACAGCGGTGACAGCGTATCTCCCCAAGAGATCCAGGCGCTGTTACAACAATAAAAAACAACAATAAAAAACAACA
>JBLHND010000026.1:0-30571 GCA_047622605.1 Motiliproteus sp.
CTGTAGGGTGACCGGTTCACCGGTTGAACCTGAGGTGCTGGTTTTTATCGCGGGTTGATGAGAGACGGGGGGGTCGCAAAACATCCCCTCACCGGCAGACTGTAGCTGTCTGCGGGTTAAGACAGGGAGCTTATGCAAATTCTCCAAGGTGATAGCAACGCCTGCAAGACCAACAGCGTCTTTGCGTTGACGATACAGTGCTGATGTTTTTGCAAACCAGTCGTCCAGCCGGGTCAACTGCTGCTGCTGACCCGCCTTAAGCTCTTTTATTGAACCAAAAGCAACATCCTCAAGCCTCTTGACCAGCGACGGCAAAGGTGTTCCGTTAAAATCGACATTCGAAGGCCAGTCGAAAGGGCGGGTAGTGGTCATATTGATTCCAAAAACAGCGATAACTGTATATATTATGCCTATTTTTTTTATACTAACTACCAAAAAATTTCAGTTTCCACCTAATTATCATTCGGACCCAAACCAAAAATGAATATTATGTTTGATTGTCTTGTCATCGGTGCGGGCCCTTCAGGCATTGTTACCGTCAAGGAGTGCATTGAAAATGGCTTGACGAACACCCTCGCCATTGAGCAAGGCCCAGGTATCGGTGGAAACTTTATCCGCTCCTATGACAAGCTGACACTGACGTCATCATGCACCATCAGTATGTTTTCAGATTTCTGGATTGGTGAAGGCTATGAAAAGGCTTTCTGGACAAAAAAGGAGGTCGTTGATTACTGGGAACGCTATGCAGAACACTTCAAGATTTCTGACAAGTTCCGCTTTAACACTACCGTTACCTCCGCTGAACTTACTGATAAAAATCAGTGGGAAATTAAATTGGACAACGGCCAGGTTTATCAGGCCAAACGTTTGGTTGTTGCCGTTGGTGCGAGTAATTTTCCCAGCCTGCCCGCATGGAATGAAGAGCTCAGGGACGTCTCATGGATGCACTCAAAAGACTATCGCAATCCCTTATCCTTTAAAGGCAAGAATGTAGTGGTTGTTGGTGGGGGAGAGTCAGCAGCAGAGATTGCATTAGAAGTAGCTAAAGTAGCCAATCATAGCTGGATAAGCTTACGCTCAAGTAGTGGATGGATCTCACCAAGATTTCGAGGTGAAAATCCTGCCGACCTTTCTACCAACAGAGTATTCTGGGGGTTGCCAAGACAATTTGGAAATAAGGCCGCAGAAGCTATTATTAGATTTGATAAGAGCAGGAAGGACCCAGTTTATGAGACTATAGCAGAACTCAATACACGCCTGGTAGACAGCAAGGGACCCTTTGGTACCTTTGGAACCAAGACCACTGCTTTGGCAGAAGCAATAGCGCTACATAAAAGTCAGATTGTGGGAGAGATCAGCAACGTTAAAAATGGCGGAAGAACCCTTATTACCGCAGATGGCCAGACACTGGAAAATGTCGATGCCATCATCTTCTGTACGGGCTATAAAAATACCGTTCCATTTTTTAGCAGAGAACTGGCAACGGTCGGCAATGACCCTCGCAACCTGTTCAAGCAGATGTTTGATTCTAATTTACGTGAATCATTATGCTGGGTTGGTACTGCCAGACCCTGCTTCGGTAGCCAGTTCCCGCTTATGGAAATGCAGGCCAGGTATTGCGGGCTGGTGTTTTCCGGAAAGCTAAAACTTCCTGATTCTGTCACTATGCAGGAAGTGACTATAAAAAATAAAACCTGCTATTTGGAAAACCTGGGACACAGCGCAGAGAGAGTGACAGCCCTAGTCGATTATCATATCTACCTTGATGATATGGCTAAGTTGATCGGCTGCGCGCCCCCCTTGTGGAAATATCTTTTTTTACATCCGACACTTTGGCTACGAATGGTTTTCGGCCCCACGCAAGCAACACAATTCCGCCTGAAAGGTCTAAATTCAAAAAATAATCTGGCACAGGAGATTATTAAAAAAATACCGCTAGGCGGATTTACCCATATTATAAAACTGGCAATAAGGGGAAGAATTTATTACTTTTTTAAAAAAATACTGACTTTCAAAAATCAATCGGAACAATAATCACTGGTCTGCGCCCTGGATTTCTTAAAAACAAGCGTTGGGCAAAGTTCGCCACAAGCGTATGTCGGCGTGAAAACATCAACACACTGAAATCGCCCATCAGACGCCTCTTCAAAAATTTCAACCACTTCCTCAACACTCATAAAATTATAAATGGTAGCGTTATCTTTATAAGCATCTATGATATTTACATAGTCTACTGGGACGCCTAGATCTTCGGCGAGCTTATTCCAATTTGAATATCTGGAAGTTAAAGACGCCCAGATATCATTAAGTACAACACCCGTTTTACAGTCTTTTTGTAGCGCCATCCCCAGAACAATTTTTAGTTGATTAAGATTACTAACGCCCCCCTTATCCAGCTTTTCAAAAACAGAATCAAGCGTTTCCGTTACAGAGGGCCTGGCGAAAAGTCGTAATATAACCAGCCCGTCATCTTTAATTATTGCGGATAGCTTTTTTACCAGAAAATGCTGTTCTAAAGGGTAATCAAGCAGTTGTAACCCACCATCGCATAATGCCAGGCTAAACTTATTTTCTGGCCAATCCATCTCTAACCATGAAGAGCACTGGGCATCTTCAAACGCGCCAGGCCAAACATCGGCAATCATTTTTTTTGAATTATCGGTCGCTTTTATACCTGAGCACCCCGGCCATGAGTGGAAGTAATATTCAGGGGTCACGCCTAGAATTAATGTTTCATAGGAATGATCAGACGTATCTAGCCATTTATTGATACCGCTAGTAATTAATGAAATATCTTCTTGAACAGGGCGAAGGGGGGGGCCGAGAAGATTCCATTTATCTGAAACAACATTCCATTGCCCCTTGGGTATAGTATTGTCATTTTGGGACATTTTTAGAGACTATCCATTTGATTAGAAGCATAAAAGTAATGACCAATTATAGGTTAAAAATTACAAAAAAATACTAAAACTGTTCATTTTATGTGCTAGAAACTCTAAGAACCGCTTCGGACCGACATCCTGATGGTACTCAAGGATCTGCGCCATGGCGGACATACGTCGCTTGAGGCACAGTACCGAGAGCAATTTCTTAAGTATTTAAATGCAGAGGAGGTCTTTGCTACGAAGTCTACTTGCATCAACTGCTCGGATGCCTGCAGAAACAGACGTTTCTTCAGGCTCTGAGTATGCTGGCTGACGATGCAGAGCCCCTCTGGAGGATCATCCGTAAGTCGCTGGGTCATTAAATACTGCGACAATCGGCTTTCGAGAGCTCGAACGCCTTCAGCCAACCTTAGTTGATGACTACATCCCAGCGTCAGGGGCAAGGCCGATACCCTCAGAGTCTTGCCAGAACACATCGACGACGTGGACATTAGCGGCTGCAGAACACTCATCACGATCCACGGCGGGGCTTAATCACCGCGGCTTAATCTGCGGGCACCAGCAGTTCATGACCGACAACCTTATGCATATAGCTATAAGGCACCTTGTACTTGCTACCTTCGAATTTAACAACCGCGTAGTCGTAGCACATTTTTAATATCGTGCAGTTAACGATATCCGACCCATTGGAAATACGAATAATATTATAGTTATGCAGAACCAAAGCCATGATAAGTAACCATTTTTAGTGCTAAAACAAGTAAGTAATTAAGATAAAGTCTCGTAGACTGAGAGTCTTAAATTTTTTCGATACGCTAAAAAAGCCGCCGCGAGGTCTGCTTTCGAATCACTGACCGACTTAAATATTATGTTTAATGTTCAGCGTCAGGTAAGTCTATACGACCCGTATTTCGACCAGGGCCTGGATCCTAAAATTCGGCGAAAACATCATGCGTCGTCATCGACCCTTCGCTAATCGGCGATAATTATATCACCGGTTTCACTCAATGCCCCTTTACGCCTATCAACAAATACCGCTGACCTCTGATGGTTACCTCATCGGCTTCCTATATTAGCGGGGTAAAGCTGTTTAACTAAGACGCTGGTTTGCGCGGTTGTCTGGGGCTCTTCACCGCACCCTGTCAGCATCCCCACAAGATTCGCCGCCCATTGACAGAGGTAGAACGTATGCTCTACTCTTGCCAGGTAGAACAAACAGTCTACCTGAGGCCCAGCACTTATGATCCATGACCAAATTGCAGCACGCCTGGAGCAAGCTTTTAGCCAGCACGGTTTTGCCGAACCCAGCGTGGCCGAGCTTAAGATCGCAGCGGGGGTCAGCCTGAGGACGCTATATCGTCATTTTCCCTCAAAGGAGGCGATGGTCATGGGCGCCCTCCAACACCGCCATTGTCGCTATCTCAACTTCCTGGACGCTGGCGAGCCAGACCCGGGCAGCGAGTCCATTACCCACCTGTTCCAACGGCTCGCCGCCTGGATGACGCACTACGCACCCCATGGCTGCCTGTCGATGAGTGCCTTAGGCGCGTTTCCCGGCAACCCGCTTATCCATGAGCGGGTTAAACGCCACAAGGAGGAGATGATTGAGCTGATGGCGCGCCGTAGTGGTCGTGAGGAAGTTGCTAGAGAACTGCATCTGCTCCATGAGGGCGCGTCAGCAGCCTGGCCGCTACTGGGCATGCAAGCCATACACTCGGCCGAAAAAATAGCCCTACTACTTATCCGTGGAGAACATTGAAACATGAACAATCTGCCTAAAACGATGCGCGGCATCCAGCTCTCAGGTCACGGCGGCATGGAGATGCTGGCACTGAACCGCGATATCCCCACTCCGGCACCCGGTCCTCGGGACGTGCTGGTTCGTGTTACCGCCGCCGGGGTCAACAATACCGACATCAACACGCGAACCGGTTGGTATTCAAAAAATCAAGACGCCGGCGCAGACGTCGGCTGGTCTGGTCAGGCACTGCAATTCCCCCGAATTCAGGGTGCCGATGCCTGTGGTTTTATCGTAGCCGTGGGTGAGCAGGTGGATGCGGATCGCATCGGCGAGCGCGTTCTGATAGAACCCTGTCTCTGGGAAGTCAGAGGCGAGCAACGCCAACGCCCTTGGTACTTTGGCTCGGAATGTGATGGCGGATTCGCGGAGTATGTCGTTATTGCCGCTCGGCACGCCTGTAAAATCGATAGCGCGCTTTCCGATATCGAGCTGGCGTCCTTCCCCTGCTCCTATTCCACGGCCGAGAATATGCTAACCCGCGCTCACGTTAAGCAGGGTGAACGCGTGCTGATCACAGGCGCATCGGGAGGCGTGGGCTCTGCGGCCGTACAGCTGGCAAAGGCGCGTGGCGCCTACGTGCTGGCTGTCACCAGCCCTGACAAGGCGCAGCGGGTGCTGGAACTGGGCGCCGATGAGATAGTACCCAGAGAGGCCGAACTCCTCGACCAGGTAGAGGCGAACAGCATCGATGTGGTGGTGGATCTGGTTGCCGGTCGTCAATGGCCTCAGTACTTAGAGGCATTGCGGCCCGGAGGGCGCTACGCCGTTTCAGGGGCCATCGCCGGTGCCCTGGTAGAGCTGGATGTCAGAACCTTATACCTCAAGGACCTGAGTCTGCTCGGCTGTACCGTTCTGGAGCCTGAGGTATTCCCCCATTTGATCCATCATATCGAGCGCGGCACGATATCCCCGGTGGTCGCTCATTGCTTTCCGCTCGAAGAGATCAGCGCGGCCCAGGAGCTGTTTCTGACGAAGAAACATGTCGGAAAAATCGTACTAAAAATTTAACACCAGGCGCCGGCTCCCTGGAGGCTGAGGGTAGCGCTGCTATTTTTTCTTCAGGCCAGCACGCTGGCGTCCAGGATACCGGCCTCGATCAATTGCTTAAGAATTTCGGTACTCTTGTCTTTCAACAGAGTTCTTAGCAATCTGGCTGCCGGGGTAATCGATTGCCTGCTCGGGAAGATCAGCCAGAGTTCGGTCGATCGCGGTTTAAACGCCGGCATCACGTTAACGACCCGCCCGGCTAACAGGTCGGTAGAGATGTCCAGGCAGGACTTAACCGCCAGCCCCTTGCCAGCCACACACCAGCGCCTGACCAGGTCCCCATCATTAGAGGCTCGGTTGCCGTTCATCTTGACTTTATAGTCGGCGTAGTCGGCGCCCTGGTGGCTGAAACTCCAGACATCGAAAAGGATGTCCTGCAGTTGATAAAAGAGGCCGTTATGGGACGCCAGCTGATGCGGGTGCTCGGGCGTGCCCTGGTTCTCGAGGTATTCGGGCGTCGCACAGAGGATTCTCGGAACATTACAGATCTTAAAGCCATACAGGTTGGCCTCATCGGGTGACCCGTAGCGCAGGGCCATATCCACCGAATCACGGTAAAAATCTAGCTTACTGTCACTGATGTTCGCTCTGACGCTGACATCTGGATAGGTCTCCATAAACTCATCCAGCCAGGGCATGACCAGGTTGCGACCTAAATCCGATGACAGGGCGATGCGTAACTCACCATCGACCGTATCCAGCTCCTCTTTCATCGTCTGCTGGGCTTGATCGAGCATCAGCAGCGCCTGTTCGCATTGGGGGAGATAACGTTCCCCGGCACTCGATAATCGCAGCTGCCGAGTGGTGCGGATAAAGAGCGGTACGCCCAGGAATTTTTCGACCCGTTTGAGCGCCGCGCTGGCAGTCGCGGTACGCATATCCAGATCTACCGCAGCGGCAGTAATGCTCCGGAACTCGGCGACCTTGAGGACCACCTGAAAGTCTTGTAACAGCATATTGTCAAAAACTATTTGATAATGATTCAATTATTATGCTGTTTAAGATCGAGCAGTCAAGGTGCACACTGTGCTCAACGCGTCGCGGTTGTTACCGACCACGACCGGCACCCCTCCCCTCCTTGGGGAAAGTCACTGGAGAGAACCTTATGAAAGCTATCGGCTATACCCACTCTTTACCGATCACCGATGCCGAGTCTTTAAACGATATCGAACTGCCACAGCCCATTGCCAGCGGCTATGACCTGCTGGTCAAGGTTAACGCCATAGCAGTCAACCCGGTGGATGCCAAAATTAGGATGAAGGTCGCCTCCCCCAGCGCGGACTACAAAGTCATAGGCTGGGATGCCGTCGGTGAAGTGGTCGCAACCGGTGAGGCCGCGACCCAGTTCAAGCCAGGCGACCAGGTTTACTATGCCGGGGATCTCACCCGCCAGGGCTGTAACGCCGAGTATCAACTGGTCGATGAGCGTCTTGTGGGGCACAAGCCTAAGAGCTTAGCTGATGCTGAAGCGGCGGCTCTGCCGCTGACCACTATCACTGCCTGGGAGCTGCTGTTTGAACATCTGGGTATCAAGCAGCAGGCACCGGGTGCCACCGAGAAATCAGACGAGGTGATCCTGGTGATCGGTGCGGCAGGCGGGGTCGGTTCCATACTGGTTCAGCTGGCCAAGGCGATCACGGGTGCCACGGTGATCGGCACGGCATCACGCGACAGCTCACAGGCCTGGGTCAAGAAGCTGGGTGCCGATTATGTGGTCGATCATACCCAGCCACTCAAGCCTCAGATCGATGCCCTGATCGAGCGCGAAGGCCTGGGTCAGGTCAGTCATGTGGCGAGTCTTAACAGCACCGACAGCTACTTTGTGACCTATACGGAGCTGCTCAAGCCGTTTGGTAAGATTGCGATGATCGATGATCCGGCAACCCCTCTGGATATCATGAAAATGAAGCCCAAGAGCCTGTCGCTGCATATTGAATTTATGTATGCCCGCAGTATGCACCAGGCGGACGATATGATTGAGCAGAGCCGCCTGCTAAGCCGGGTCGCGGACCTGGTGGACCAGGGTTATATCCAGACCACCCTGGGTAAAAACCTGGGTACTATTAATGCCGCCAACCTCAAGACAGCCCATGCGGAGCTCGAATCCGGAACCGCTATCGGCAAGATTGTTCTGGAAGGCTTTTAAGCGAACTGCCCCCTCCCCGCACTAGACGTGCGGGGTATCTCGCATAAAAACCGAAGATCTCCGCTAATCCTTAAGGTGAACCCATGCAAAAAACCATTCTGATTACCGGTTCCACTGACGGCATCGGTTTAGCGACGGCGCAGCTGCTGGTCTCGCAAGGCCATCGGGTGCTGCTGCACGGGCGCAGCACTGCAAAGTTGCAGCAGGTTGCAGCCTCTCTTGTTGGGCTGGCTGGCGAAGGGAGTATCGAACGCTATCAGGCGGATCTGTCCAACCTGGCTGAGGTCGAGGCACTGGCTAAGGCCATTGCAGACAAACACAGCCGGCTGGATGTGCTGATCAACAATGCGGGGGTCTTGCGTGCGCCTGATACTCGAACGGCCGAGGGTTTGGATGTGCGCTTCGTGGTGAATACGCTGGCCCCCTATCTCTTGACCCAGCGTTTGCTGCCACTGCTTGGCACCAGCGGGCGAGTGGTCAATGTATCCTCCGCCGCCCAAGCGCCGGTCGATCTGCAAGCACTTGCTGGCAAGGTCGTCTTAGCCGATGACTTCAACGCCTATGCGCAAAGCAAGTTGGCGCTGACGGCCTGGTCTCGTTATTGGGCACTGTCACTGGCATCGCAGGGGCCGATCCTTATTGCCGTGAATCCCGGTTCGATGCTGGGTAGCAAGATGGTCAGGGAAGGTTTTGGCGTGGAGGGTGCTGACCTCAGCATCGGCGCAGAGGTGCTGGTCAGAGCGGCGTTGGCAGCAGCGTTTGCCAACGCCTCCGGTCAGTATTTTGATAACGACAGCGGCCAGTTTGCCGCCCCTCATACCGATGCGCTCGACCCGCAAAAAACTGCAGAGCTCGTACGTACTATAGAGCGCGTACTCTTGAAAATAGCCTAACTGACATGGGCACCCAACTCTGAACCTGTTCAAACGTTGATAGCGTCCCTCCGCAAGCGAAGGGGCGTTGTGCCGATGATGGTAACGCTTTAGCACGAGCGTGGTGACTAAGTCACCTCAGAGTCCCATATAGCGGATATAGGCCAGAGCCTCGATGTTTGGCAACCGGGGCACTTTTCGGCCAGCAGTCCTGATACGTCCATTTCCCCCAAACCCTTATGAACAGCTCAAGTCACTGCCATTTGATAAGTAAGCCATTGGGTTTTATCGGCAAGCCTGTCGTAAACGGCGCGTCCACGATAGTTGTTGTCAGCCGTGATCCAGCGCACAGTGGGCCAGCCCTGCTGTTTAGCAGCCTGATGCAGATGATCAAACAAAAGATCTGCGACACCGCTTCCGCGATGCGTGGGCAGTACAAAAAGATCGTCCAAGAAGCCTACTGACACCCCGCGCAGTGGGGATATCATCTCCCGGTAGTGCATTAGCCCCACAGCGTCGCCTGCCTCATTCTTGGCAATGAGCGCGTACAATCGAGGACTGGGTACCTGTATCCATGACCAGACTCGCTCCAGAGTTTGTGGCGTCATGGGCATCTGATAAAACTCGGCATATCCTCGATAGAGTTGTTCCCAGGAATCTCGATCTTCAGGGCTTAGTGCAGTAACAGTGATCGTCATAATATCAATTCCTTTAACCATGAATTTCTAATTCATACATGCTTGTAGTCTGCGTTTTTGTAAACCTTGGCCATCAAAGTTGTCCCGTTGAAGCCAGCGCTCAAAGGCTGCTTTCTGTCTTGGCCAGTCTGAATCGAGGATGGCAAACCAGGCCGTGTCCCGGTTCCTTTCTTTGTAGATGGTGGCTTGTCGAAAGACCCCCTCGAAGCTGAAACCGAGTCTCGCAGCCGCTAGTTTCGATCCTTGGTTACAGGCATCGCACTTCCATTCATAGCGACGATAGCCCAGATCTTCAAAGACATGCTTCATCATTAGATACATCGCTTCAGTCGCCAGGGGCGTTCTTTGCAGTCGCGGTGAGAAATGGATATGGCCTACCTCAATGACGCCCACTGAGGGTTCTATCCGTAGAAAACTGGCAAGACCAATCGCGGTAGAGGTTTTAGTGTCGATAACGGCATAGAACAACGGATCAGTAGTGCTGCAATACGTCGAAAGCCAGTCCTTAAACGCGCTAAGATCATGGAAGGGGCCGTAGGGAAGATAGGTCCAGTTGTGCGCCTGGGCATCCTCGCTAAACGCTCGGTAGAGCGATTCAGCATGCTCCTCTAACACACAGGGGGTGACCCTACAGTATTGGCCACGCATGCAGACAGGCGCGGGCTTTCGCCTTGTCGTCCACTGTTTGAGTTCGGCTCCAATCTCTTGCCCTAGATTGTTGACTCGCTTTTTCATGGTTTAAAATCCAAAAGTGGTCGCTTAATTTTAGCCGCACCAGGCAGCCTCGCTGATAGTGACTGTTATGCTAGGGGCATGTTGGTATTTTATAAATATCCAGAATTTTAAAAAAAAGAGATACCAATTATGAGTTTTGAGGATGATCTGGCGACTCTTAGCCTTAATATCGACCGGAGCATTGAGAAGCCGCTTTATCTACAGTTGGCGGAGCAAATCCGTGGCCTGATTTATAACCAACGGTTAGTTCCCGGTGAGCAACTGCCCTCAAGCCGAAAACTGGCTGAACTGCTGGCAATATCCAGAACATCGACCCTAAACGCTTACGATCAGCTGGTTGCAGAGGGACTGCTGATTACCCGTCCCTCATCCGGAATCTTTGTCAGCGCGCTGGGGGCTGCAGAGGAAGGGTTTGCGAGGATGGGTGATGAAGAGCCTAGCCCCCCTGCGGCAGGTGATGATTCGGCCAGTAGCGCTGAGGATCACGGCGGCTTTGATGCAGGGCCTGATGTGGAGCAGTTCCCATTTTCGGAGTGGTCTCGCAGCCTCAGTCGTGTCTGGAAGGCCCCCGACCCGCAGCTACTACGCAACACGGATCCTGGAGGTTATGTACCCTTACGACAAGCCGTTGCACGCTATGTGAAAGCGGTCAGAGATATTGATTGCCGTCCAGAACAGGTCATTATCACCGCCGGAAGCCGGGATGCGCTCGCGCTCATTGCTAAGGTTTTGTTACAAGCAGGAGACCGGGTGGCCTTGGAAGATCCCTGTTACCGGCCCTTACGGCATGGACTCGAAGCAATGGGTGCTACCTTGGAAAGCTGCAGGGTCGATGATGAAGGCATGACGCCCCCAGGTACCAGGGTGTCGTTGGCCTGGATGACCCCGGCCCGCCAGTATCCGCTAGGCGTGACTATGTCCACCGAAAGAAGGCTCGCATGGCTTGATTACAGTGGGCGGGGGCAATGCTGGTTAGTCGAAGACGACTACGATTCGGAGTTTCAATACCGTAAAGCACCCTTGGCATCCCTGTTTAGCATGGCGGCTAAGCTCTTCCCAAGAGATAAACAGCAGGTCATCCTGGTTGGAAGTTTCTCTAAAGTCATGTTTAGTACCTTGCGTATTGGTTACCTGATCGTACCAGAATCGCTGACGGCGGCTTTCTTGTTGGCGCAACGCAATCTGGGAAACCTAGCGTCTGTTCCAGTACAGCCGGCATTGGCAGACTTTCTCGGTCATCGGCGGTTTTCCAGTCACCTGCGCCTGATGAGACGCTGCTACCAGCAGCGGAGGGATTTTCTGCACGCGATACTGGCGGAAACGCTCGAAACTAAGCTAGTGGCGGATTTACCAGATTGCGGCATGCATCTTCTTGCCCGGTTCAGATGCCCTGAAATCGATTGGGATGATGTAGCCATTGAGCAACGGCTTGCAGAAAAAGGCGTTTATGCCCCCGCCCTCTCCGCTCATTTCACTAACGGAGGAGAGCAAGGGCTGTTGCTGGGCTTTAGCGGTGTATCAGAAGACAGCTTGAAACGAGGCGTCAGACTGTTAACAAAATTATGCAATTGACTCCCTTGCAGCCCGGTGTCCCGCGCCACTGCGTGGCTAAGGCTGGCGATCTTTGTTAACCCAGGCGTTAATACGGCGAATCATCCAACCCAGCAGGGGGATGCGCGCGTAAAAATAACGACCGGAATCCCAGTGATCCACATGTTTTACAACCCGTCCGGCTGCATCAAAATGTAACTCACTGACACCGGGGAAACACCAGTCATCGGGCTTTTTAAGCCCGCCCCTGAAGTTCCAGCGCAGCAGACAGATATCAGCATCCCAGGCCCGAGTGAGGATTTCGAACCGGGGCTGGCTGACCTGCTCAGCAAAATGTTGCAGATACTCGGCCAACGCCTCCCGGCCTTGGAGCGTGCAGAAGGGATCACTGAATTCAATCGCAGCGCTCACCGAGTCAGGGAGGACTAACTCGCCCTCATCCAGTCGATTAAACAGCACTATATAGGTTTCTAATCCGAGGCGTTGCTGCGTGCTTGGCATGCTCACTTCCGAGTTAATCGCCGTATCAACGGCAAGTAGAGGCTGTAGGGCAGATGGCGTAAAAGACCCATCATCAAGGCAAAACGCGGCGGAAAACGGATCTCGAAACGATCGCGTTGCAGGCCGTCGGCAATATAACAGGCTGCGCGCTCGGCACTGATCAGATCAGGCATAGCAAAGGTGTTTTGATCGGTAAGCGGCGTTTTTACAAAACCCGGATTGATCACCTGCATGATGACGCCGCTGCCTTGAAGCTCGATGCGTAATGACTCACACAGATTGATCAGCGCGGCTTTGCTGGCGCCGTAGGCACTGGCCGAGGGTAAGCCCCGGTAACCCGACAGCGAAGCCACCACCCCTATGCGCCCTTTACCGGCCGGTTGCATCTGCCGCAATAACGGCACCAGCACATTGACCGTGCCCATCACATTAATATCCAGCAACTCCCTGACCGCATCGACACTGATCTCCTTGACCGAAAACGACCTATGCGTCCCGGCATTAAGTACCGCCAACTCTACCGGTCCCCAGGTATTCGTGATCTGCTCGAGCACCTGTTCACACTGGGACGGATCGCGAACATCAAGACCAAAAGCCCTGATCAAGCCTGGGCTTGCTGAACCGTCTGCCAGGGCCTGCAGCCGGTCCAGGCTGCGAGCACTGGCGGCGACATGCCATCCCCGGCGTGCCAACTCCAGACACAGAGCCCGGCCAATGCCCTGGCTGGCTCCCGTTACCCAGGCGACAGGTTTGGCATCGAAGGCTGTATCGGGAGCTGTATCGGGAGCTGTATCGAGAGCTATATCGGGAGCTATAGTGTTCACAGGTAGCCTCCTTGGGGGTAGCGCTGAGATTTAAAGGTAACCTTAGCACCTCGCTGATCCAAAAATTCGAGCCCTACCCAGCGCCCGCTGAGGTCATACCAGACATCGGTCTGGGCCAGATCACCGCTGTATCGATAGCGCTGGGCGCTGAAGGTTTTACCGTCCGCGGACAGCGTTTCTATGCCCAGGGACTCTACCCTGATGTGATTAACCTTGCCCGTCAACGTATTGATCACTCGGTCGCGATCGACCACAGACGCATCATAATGATGAGTCGCCAGCACCGGCAGTTCTATTTTCTCGCCATGCGTTCCCTGCAACCAGGGCCCCTGACGCTCGAAACTAAAGTTTTGACGACCCCCATCGCTGTCGATGCGCACCTCGAGCCCGGTCAGCTGGCCCTGTTGCCAGGTCTCGGTGGCGTGATAACGATAACGGTAATCCCAAAACAGCCATTTAAGATCCAGCTCCATGCGCGCCTCGACCCACCAGTTATCCCCTTGGCCTAAAAAATCGGTCTGGTACTGCCCCACCCGATCACCGTTACGGTAGACATCGAAGATCAATTGGTCGCCATACAGGGCACGCCAGGGATTGGCGTGAGCCGTGGCCGCCAGCAACAGCCCGACAACCGTTATTATAGCCGCGACCCACCGGGTTAATGGTTTCATGAGGGGTGATCCTGTTTGCTAAAGAACAGGGTTACCGTACCGAGATCGAAGCCCCATTTTGACACGGTTGCGCGATTGATCATCACCCCGCCGGGCTGTAGCCACATCCAATCGTCAAAGTGAACTCGGTAACTGCTGTCACCCACGGCCAGATTCATCTGGTAGCGCCAATGCAGCGCATTACCGGCGATCTCGCCTTCGGCGGTGCCTATAATATCCTCTGCGCTGCCCTGATAGCGGTTAGCGCCCAGCGTCTTGATGCGCCAGATACGCCGGTCTTGCTCACCATCGGCATACTCAAAATGCTCATCCAGCACCAGAATATCGCCCTCCATTCGGCCTTCGATGGTCACTCTGAACTGGCGGCGAAGCTGTCCGAACCTATCTTCGAACACTCCCCAAGCATGGGTTGTGCCTGCAAAATACTGCTCTAGAGAGAGTTTTAATTTCGCATTTTCAAACTGTTGCACATTCATGCCGTTACACCCTGTTAGCAGAGCCATCAACACCACTGTCAGTAAAAATTTCATCGCGGATGATCCTTGATAGCCGAGAGCCTTTTAGCCTAGAGCCGTTATAGCCGAGCGCCTTGATAGCCAAGGGCCTTCGATAGCCCCTAATCAATCTGAGACGCGGATTGCTTATCCAGATCGGGGAAGCCCCACATCAGCGCGACCGCCACACCCTTTAATACGCAGGGCAACCAGGAATAGATCACTATCAGCGACCATTGAGCCGCTGCAGATTGGGTTTCTACCCCATCCTGCCAACCGCCGATACTCAGAAGCAGAGGGGCCAGGCCGACACCGATACCCAGCGACAGTTTGATGACCAGACTGGCACCGGCGTAATGCAACGCGGGTTGAAAACGACCATGCTGGCGCTGCTCCCAGCTGACCACCGCTGCCTGAATGCTATGCGGCAGTACCAGATCGGCCCCCAGGGTTGCGCCGGTGATAATAACCACCACCATATAAGTCACAGAGGACGGCGGCAGCAGCGGCAACGATGCCAAGGCGGCAATGGCCAGCAGCATCGCCCAACACCAGACTCTGGGCAGCAGGACGCGCGTGACCAGACGTTTCCATAATGGCAGCACCATTAACGCGGCTAAAAAATAGACCAGCAGAAAGGCACCACGATGCGAATCGTCCAACAGCAGCCAATCACTGATCACCAGAGGAAACAGCACCGCAGCCACCGCATTGGCCAGCCCGTTCGTCCACCAAACCAACATCAAGCGCCGCTGATGCGGCAAGACAAACAGCGAGCGCCACTCAAAATCGTCTGAGGTGCCCCCACCCTCTCCGGGTTGAGGTAAAGACTTAAGCATCCACAGCAGGCTCAAGGCACCCCAGAGCAGGGCGGTGATCGCCAGATAACGAAATACCTGTTCGGTTGACCAACCCAGCCAGGCGCCCATTGCTGGCCAACTGGCCGAGAGCACCAGTCCAATCACCCCCAGAGCTTCACGGCGACTGCTCAGATCCACCCGCTGCCTGGGCGTGTTCCCTAAGCTGACAATCCAGGCGGTATAGGGGATCTGTATCAGGGTCAAACCGCTGTAAAGCAGCACACTGCTGCCAAACAACCAACCCGCTCCGGCGCCCTCAGGGGGCGAACTCAGGGCCCACAACCCGGGCGCCGCCAAGGCCGCGCCTGCAACCATCCAGCCTTTACGTCCCATCCAGCCCAGAGGGTGATCACACAAGCGCGCGGCCAGAATGTCGCTGAGCACATCAGCCAGCCGCGCCAGCATCAGCCAGCCACCCACCTGTGCGAGCGTCAGGCGGGTGATATCGGCATAGAAAACCGGTAACAGAACGTAGAAAGGCAGGGTCGGCAGCGCCAGCGCCAACGCAGGTAGCGCATAGGCCCAGCGCTGCTTAGCGGTCAGCGCTGAGCTGATAGAATCGGACATCGATCGCACCCGTTTTAAAGCCGCTCTCGCAATAGGCCAGATAATAGTTCCACATGCGATAGAAACGCGCGTCAAAGCCCAGCGCTTCTATCTGCGGCCAGGCCTGTTCAAAGGCGTGGCTCCAAAGACTCAGGGTGCGGGCATAGTCCGCCCCGAACCCTTCCTCATGGATCAGCGTGAACCCGGCGACCGCAATCTGTTCGCGCATGGCCGCTGGACTCGGCAGCATACCGCCGGGAAAGATATAGCGCTGAATAAAGTCTGCACCCTTGCGGTAGCTTTCAAAACGCTCATCGGCAATGGTGATCACCTGAATGACGGCTCTGCCGCCGGGTTTGAGCAAGGTTTTAATCTTGTTGAAGTAGGTAGGCCAGTTGGCCTCGCCCACCGCCTCCAGCATCTCTATCGAGACGATATGATCATAGCGCTGCTCCAGATCGCGGTAATCGGTCAGGCTGGCGCTCGCACGCTCAGCAAAGACATCCAGTCGGGACTGAGTCCAGGCTAGCTGCTCTTTGGACAGGGTCACACCGTACCAGTCCGCGTTTGACTGGCCGAGCAAGGCCTCACCAAAGCCGCCCCAACCACAGCCGATCTCCAGGACTGACTGATGGGGCTCAGGTGCGACCAAGTCCAGAACACGTTGGTATTTATGCTGCTGAGCATCAGCCAGGCTCTGATCTGGATGGCTAAACAACGCCGAAGAGTAGGTCATCGACGGATCTAACCAGAGTCGGTAGAACTCATTCCCCAGATCGTAATGAAAGGCAATATTACGTCGACTGCCTCGGCGGCTGTTGTTGTGCAACAGGTGATAGAGCCGATCCAACAACGCTGAAATCCGGCCTCCATCAAAAGCGCTCTCGAAGGCGGTTTCATTGGCCATCGCCCAGTCGGTGACATCCAGCAGCCGATGACAGCTCCAATCCCCTGCCATAAAACCTTCGGCCCAGCCCATCAGGCCGCCAAACCAGCCACGGGCCAGGGCGCGCTTGTTATGCAGGGTAATAACGGGAACCGCCAAGTCATGATCGACTCGGCCAATCGTCCAGGAATTACCACTCTCAGCCACCAGCCTGACCCTGGATACACCCAACTGTTCAAGCTTACTGGCCAAATAACGAATAGCGAGGGGCTTGGCACGACGCTCGCTATCGAAAGACTCGGTAAGGGAGGAGGCAGCCGCTTTCGCCTGCAGATCCTGTTGTTCCATCTTATTTTTCCTCTTGCCACTGACCGAGGCTGACCTGGTAGGGCTGGGTCTTGGTAAATTGGACCACCGGCACACCTTTGATCCATAGGCGCAGGGCCTGCCAGTGAATGGCGAGGGTGGTTTTCAGAGTCATCGGAGGGCGCAGCAATGCTCGCCATAACGCGGTGCCATTCAAGGGCTGGCGTTTACCGCTCCAATGGGCACGAAACAGCTCCCCTTCGCTGTCATCTTGGCGAATCAGTACACTGAAAGACGCTGCCGGTGGTTTGACTTGAAAGCGATAGCGGCAGTCCATTTCCATAAAGGGGGACACATGCAGCTGTTTTTTAACTTGCTGTAGCAAAGGGGTGGGGTGATCGGTGGGGGGTTGATCGGCTGGCAGCAGGTAAAGGTGACGCTCACCAAAGGTGCTGGTCACTTCATAGATGATCGCAACCAACCGTTCCTGAGCGCCATAGCAGAAATAGGTGCTAATCGAATTGAACAGATAGCCCAGGCAGCGGGGCTGACATAACAGGCACACTCGCTCCACCTGGCCCAGCCCCTGTTTCTCGACTAACACCTGGATATGTAACTTGAGGCCTGTGGGTTCGCCCGGGCCAAAATCACGCTCATAAAAACTAAAAGGCCCCGGCCGGTTATAGGAGAACAATCTCAACGAGCGATCGAGTTCAGGGAGTTCATCCAGATCAAACAGCCAACTGGTGAACTGATAACTGAACCGGTGCTGACGCGGACGCAGCCGTTCGTGCATGACCGCGCCTTGGTAAAGACAGGAGCGCATCAGGCTTTCACCTTGATACTTGGAACAGAGTTCAGGTCAGGGCTCCGACCTTTGGCCACACCAGCGCTCGGACCTCGATTCCAACCCTCGGGCAGGTGGATGCGATCAGCCATCCCCTCGACCTGCCAGGGCCGCTGCTCGCCTCCCAGGGCTTCGGCAACGGCCAGCCCTGACTGCAAACCGTCTTCATGAAAGCCATAACCAAACCAGGCACCGCAGAACCAGGTATTACGCTTACCCTGCAGTGACCAGAGTTTTTTCTGTGCGGCCAGTGCCTGCAGATCAAACAGCGGGTGATCGTAAAGAAAGGCCGCATGCACCTTGTCGCGCTCAGGCTCCTGAAAAGGGTTGAGGGTGACGAACAACGGCAAAGAATCGGGCAGATGTTGCAGCCGGTTCATCCAGTAGGTGACCGCCAATGATTGGCTGCTGGAGTCTTCCCGCAGATAATTCCAGCTGGCCCAGACCCTCTTGCGTTTCGGCATCAGCCGAGAGTCACTATGTAACAGCACCCGGTTACGTTCAAATTTGAACGGGCTCAGCAAGGCATTTTCCTGGTCGTCGGCATCCCGCAACAACTTCAGGGTCTGGTCGGCATGGCACGCCATCACCACATGGTCAAAACTCTGCTCATGCCCCTGCCAGTCGGTGACGATCACCTGAGTACGCCCACCCACGCTTTGGCGGCGCACTAAGCGTGCGGCTGAATTGGATCGGGCCTGTGCACCGAGTCGGGACAGCAGCTTTTCAACATAGACTCGGCTTCCTCCCTGGACGGTATACCACTGCGGTCGATCTTTGAGCTGCAACAGGCCGTGATTCTGGCAGAAGCGCAAAAAAGTTTTAGCGGGGTAATCGAGCATTTTCTGCGCCGGAGTCGACCAGATAGCCGATCCCATCGGAATCAGATGATCGTCACGAAAACGGTTGCTGTATCCCTGCAGCTTAAGCATCTGCCCCAGAGTGACCCGGTCATCCAGCGTTTCAACGAGCTGAGCCGACTCTTTATAGAAGCGTAGTATATCTTTCAACATGGCCCAAAATCCGGGGCTCAGCAGGTTGCTTCGCTGGCCAAACAAGCCATTCAGATCGGTGCCTGCGTATTCTACCCGCCCCTGATCCAGTGACACCGAAAACGACATCTCGGTCTTGACCACCGGCACGTTGAGGTGCTCAAACAGCGCTACCAGATTGGGATAACTGCTGGGGTTAAACACCATAAATCCGGTATCTACCGAGACTGTCTGGGGCCCCTGATTAATATCGATGCTGTTGGAGTGCCCACCAAAATAATCATCTTTTTCATACAGGGTCACGGCATGGTTTTTATTCAACTGCCAGGCGCAACTCAGGCCGCTGATACCCGAACCGATCACGGCTATTTTGAGTGGTGCTGTCATCAGTTATGTCTCCCTGGGTTTCTAAACATACGCGGGGCTTGGATCTTTGGATCACTCGTTGTGCACTTTTGCTGATCAAAGTGGCGAAACCGAGCACCGAAATCTATAAAAATCCTCTGATAGAGCCGTTGTTGAGTTAGGCTTAACCTTCACAGACTTCACTCCCGAGTGATCCGATCACGCCCTCGGCGCGTAAGGATAGACAGAGGAGGGGAGAAGCCATGTTAACGAAACGGTTGCACAGTAAAATGACGGAAGCCGATTGGTCTTTGATCATGTCGAGGATAGCCACTCACCGTGACCGCCAGGCTTTCACTCAGCTCTATGACGGGTTTGCCATACCGCTGAAGAGTTTTCTGCTCAGTCGCGGCGCTAATAACGCCTTGGCCGAAGATCTTCTGCAGGCCTGTCTGCTTCAGGTGTGGGAGAAAGCACACCTCTACAACCCCAGTGCAGGCAATCTCTCTACTTGGCTCTACCGCATCGTGCGTAATCGCTATATCGACCACATTCGCAGAAACCAGGTCAGCGATCGCTTAGCCCCTCCTGAGTGGCCCACGGAAACCGAAGAGTTCAACCACGATGAGGAGGAGGATCAGCGTCGGGTCAAAGAAGCGCTTAAAAAACTTCCGGCGCGACAGGCACAAATTCTGTATATGTCCTATTACCAGGGCAAAACCCACAGCGAAATCGCCAACGAATTGCCATTGCCGCTGGGCAGCGTCAAATCGTCACTTAGGCTGGCGTTTAAAAAACTGCGCCTCAGCATGGGAGCATCACTTTGACTGCTAAAAAGATGAACAAGGCCCATCATCCCGACGATGCGACCCTGGCCAGCTACGCAGCCGGCAGCGTCGAACGCAACTTTTCCGTGGTCTTGGATATACATATCCAAGACTGCGTGCAATGCCAACAGCGGATAACAGCAGCCGAGCATCTGGGCGCCACCCTGATCAAGCTGATGCCTGCTGTCGACCTGGACGTGGGCTTCAAAGAGCGGCTGTTTGCCCTGCTTGACCAGCCCATGCCCGAACAGGCTAGCGTCTCCCCTACGGCGTTGACGATCCTGCCCGACTTTATTACCGACTGGGAACACACCGACCCTGATCAACTGGCCTGGAAACGCATGGGACCGGGGATCCGCTACCTGCCCCTACCCTCCACCCACGGGCAACTGTATATGCTGCGGATAGCGCCGGGCACCTGTTTGCCTGAACATGGCCATCAGGGTAATGAACTGACGCTGGTGCTGAGCGGTTCCTATAGCGATGAGATAGGTCGCTTTACGCCGGGTTGCATTGCCGATCTTGACGATCAGGTGGAGCATCAACCCATTGCTGACCGGAACGAAGATTGCATCTGCCTGGTCGCTACCGATGCACCGCTGCGCTTTCACGGCTGGGTACCCCGCTTGTTCCAAAGTTACTTTAAGATCTAGAGGGGTTCTTTTAGGCTCTGTACCCGTTAAGTGTTGCGGCGAGGTAGGCTGAGATGAAAACCTGCACACAAGCCTGCGTATCTGGAGAGGGGTTGCTGGAGTGTTGCTGGGATTGCATCCCAGCCTAGCAGCCTGTCGGACTTGACCGGTCGTAGCGAGGGGAAGACCGATTTGAGGCAGCTTTTGAACTCTGTTGAGGCGAATAGTGGTTCTATTCAACGAAATAGAGTTCGAAAAATGACCAAAGTCGGCTTTTCCGCAGTAGATCAGTGTTAAGCCCGACAGGCTGCTAGGGTCCTGCACTTATTTCCAGCCAGGTTGCCACTGCGCTGCTTGTTTGAGCGCTTGCCAGGGTAGCCCTTCTGAGCGGCCGGTCACCACCGCCTGCAACTCAATATCCAGGACAGTGGCTGCCTCATCCCCCCCTGTGTCCCGATACAGCGCAGTCACTATAAAATGCTTTTCACGGTCTTTGGGATGGACACTCGTCCACTTTGAGTGGAGTAGCTTTTCTGGATTAATCTGATTCACAGCACTCTTCTTCATAGCGCCCTTCTTCATGGCACCCTTGTTCATAGCAGCCTTGTTCATATCAGCCTTGTTCATAGTACCCTTGTTCATATCACTCTTGTTCATATCACTCTCCAAGTCCAGCCAAGAGTCGTTCGGCCATTCGGCGACCACTCAGCCAGGCGCCCTCCACGCCTCCGCAAGCACACCAGTCCCCACCAGCAAACAGAGTCGCGGCGCGGTTGGCCAGCAGTGCGGGAGAGGCGTTGTCCGCCTGCGCAAAGAGCCAACGGTGTGCCAAGGAAACAACCACTGCGGGCAGTGGAGACCCCAGCATTCCGGCAAACGCAGCAGACAGCTGTTCGATGATCTGCTCGGCCGGGGTTTCAGTATGGTTCAGACTCCAGGAGGCCGAGGCCTGCAGCACCCAAACTTCCTGCGCTCCCTCACGGCCGGGCTTGGCAGAATGGCGCACCGCGCTATCCAGCGCAGCGCTGCTGGAAAGGAGTCTGTCAAAAGCCACTGCCAGCGGCGACGCTAACGTCAATACTACGACCCAGGTTGGCAACATCGGGCGTTGGCTGGCGGCATCTGCCAGCTCAGGCACCGGCGCTAACAGCCTGCTTGCCTGGGGTGCCGGTGCCGTGATGATGAGATGGCTATAAGGGCCGTAGTGCGCACCGGTGCGGTCCTGTAATCGCCAGCGCCCTGCTTGAGGTAACAGCGCCGTTATTTGAATACTCGAGCGCAGCCGCGTATCGCCCAACAGCTTTCGGGTTAACGCGCTCATGCGCGGATAGCCCAGCCAACCTTGCTCAGCCTTGTGATACCTCAATAAAGCACCCTGCCGATGCCGATAAGTGACCGGATTCCAGGGTTTAGCCCACCCCTGCTGCTGCCAAAGCTGCAGTGCCTTTTTAAACCCGTCGCTGCAAGCCTTGAAAGACTGAGTGCCGATATCGACCGGCAGCATCTCACTATCACCGATACGCTTACTGGCCATACGCCCACCGCTGCCACGGCTTTTATCGAACACCTCGACAGCAATACCCTTGGACGTCAGCATCTGAGCCGCTGAAACCCCGGCCATTCCTGCACCCACAATCGCAACTGACACGCTCATTCCTTCTCCAAGTAAGTTAGCGGGACAACTTCTTCTCTGATCGTGGCCGTTAATTTCCTCTGAAAGCCCTTGAGGGGACTGTAGGCCAATCAGAAAAATAGAGCCCAAAAAGCTTAACGGTTATAGGCTTGCACTATTAAACTCGCCATCGCCTCAGAAGCACCGAGGTGAGGAAGCACGCTTATTACGTTGTCTGGCCATCGCCTCGCCACCGCGTCAATTGCATCCGGTATATCCCTCACGACATGAGCACCTGCGGCTAAAAAATAAGGTAAGACAACGACCTCCTCCGCACCCCTGTTAAAACAATCGTCGAGTGCCTCGCCAATGGTGGGTGATGCGAGTTCTAGGAACGCCACCGATACCTCGTCAACGCCTAACGCCAGGCTGGCGGCTACTCGAGTACTCAGCAACCTCACCTCCTCATTTGAGGATTCATTACGGCTACCGTGTGCAATCATCAGTAAGCGCTTCATGTTTGCTCTGCCGATGGCGGTGCTTGGTCGGGGCCACCGACCCTGGACAGCGCGGGTATGGCCTTGCCGTCGCGAACCAGCCGCCAAGGGCGACCCTGGCATATATCACGATTCTTACAGCTCTCCAGGCACCCTCGACAAGGCAAGCCTGAGAGTGGTTTGTTTACCGCGTTAGTAACCAGGAATGTCACAGGTTTTTCCCTCTGGCTCTAGGTGAACCGTATTGTTTGATCAGGCGGTCAGCCTGTTTATAAAATTGCTCGAGGTCATCCTTGCGCTCAGCCTGTTCTTTGTAGGTGTTATGAAAGCCAACGACGATACTCACGCCCTTGCCATGAAATTCCAGATGGTAGCCTTCCGGATCACTGGTAACTTCGATGCCATCGAGCGCCTTACCTGCGTCAGTGGGATGGCCATGCTGGGAAATCAGTTCGTAGAGGCTGAGCAGGGGATAGATGTTTTTGTTCACGACAGTCGTCCTCGCAGTTGTGGTCAAGAAGGCCTCTTGCCTGACTAGGTGCTTATTCATCCCGGCAGAGAGGGACCCTCAATAAGGGCTGATCACCGCACTTAGAGTTTTAATCTGCCTACTATGGATACGTGCGGGCAGCGGTATTGGTTCACAGCGGGGCAACTCTTTTATAAGCAAGCGCTCAGGAGGCGTTTATGCGGATCCAGGGTGAATAGCCACCTCAGCAAAAGATCATTGGAGACCAGGAGTATCGATTCTGACCAGCAGACTCATGCTTTAGAGGGCTGATTGCCGTTTTTTATGTATTCGGCGGAGGAGCCAGATCAGTAGATTTACCCACTGCCACTCCGTTATGCTGGCGGCCACTACTGACGGCCCGGAGCCTGGCATTGATTACCGACCCACTCTTTTATCTGCTCGCCATTCCTGCGGTGTTGATTGTCGGCATCTCCAAAGGAGGCCTGGGTGGCGGCCTGGGCCTGATCGCGGTGCCGCTGATGGCACTGGCAATCAGCCCTTTTCAGGCGGCGGCTATCTTGCTGCCGATCCTCTGTGTCATGGATCTGGTGAGCCTGTGGGGATTTCGCGGTCGCTACGACCGCGCCAACCTGAAAATATTACTACCCGCGGCGATCCTGGGACTCGGCATCGGGGCGCTCAGTTTCCAATACCTGACTGCAACCCATATCAAATTGCTTATCGGCAGTATCGCCCTGGTGTTCACGCTCAACTTCGGCATCAACAAACTCCGTAAGCGCTCACCTGAGAAGACCTTGGCAGATCCGCTCAAAGGTAGCCTCTGGGGCACGTTGGCAGGCTTCACCAGCTTCAGTGTCCATGCGGGAGGCCCGCCGATGAACATCTACCTACTCCCCCAGCAGCTGGATAAGACGTTGTTTGCGGGTACCACGGTCATCTTTTTCGCGGTGGTCAATTTTATCAAACTGGTGCCTTACAGCCTGCTCGGACTGCTGGACACCGAGAATCTAATGACCTCGCTGATGCTGGTCATTTTCGCACCTATAGGTGTCTATACTGGCATCTGGTTGCACAAACGGATCAACGATACTTGGTTCTATCTGCTCTGCTATGGCCTGCTATTCCTGACCAGCCTGAAGCTACTCGGTGAAGCTGCCCGTGACTTAGCAGGCTTTTAACCTCACTAAATAACCGTAAATGAGGAATAAACCGTTGCTCTCTTCATTCAAGAACCTGTTCCCTGGCCGCCGGACCTTTCGGTGCTCTTTTTCGGCCGCGCTGATGCTTGCCAGCCTGCTCCTGAGCGGCTGCGCCAACCTGCAACCGGGTTTCGAAAACCCGACCCTGAGTGTCAATTCGTTCAGGATACTACCCACCACAGGGATGCTGCCAAGATTCGTAATCGGCCTGCATATCATCAACCCCAATCGCACCCCGCTGCCCTTGCAAGGGTTGCTCTATACTGTAGAGATCGAGGGCCACAAGCTTATCACTGGGGTCAAGAACGACCTCCCGGTGATTGCGGCCTATGGCGAGCAAGACATAGAACTCCAGGCCAGCGTGGATCTGCTCAGCGGTTTGCGGGTGTTCTCCGCACTTATGCAGAGCCAGACAGGGCGGGTCAATTACCGCCTGACCGCCCGACTCAACATCGGCGCTCGGCTGCCGGAGATCGCGATATCAGACCGCGGTCAGATAGACCTCTCGGCCACATCACCCAGCCGCTAACATCGGCCGAATAATTGTCAGCACCGCGCGAACAGTTTATTGTTCGCTATTACTTATTATTCATCGTCTTCTATGCAGCATAGGGACCCTGAGGAACACACATGGTCGACAAAGTCTATCTCTCGGCTCAAGGTCTTCTGGAAGATTCATTCCGGTTAGGTTTGGAAATATTCAAGAGCGGTTTTCGCCCCGATTTTATCGTCGGTGTCTGGCGCGGCGGCACTCCGGTGGGTATCGCAGTCCAGGAGATTCTCGATAATCTGGGCGTTAAAGCCGACCACATTTCGATCCGGACCTCCTCCTATACCGGTATCGGTGAACGGGGCCGCGAAGTTCGAGTGCACGGGTTGGATTACATCATCCGTAATGTGGATGCCCACCACTCCTTGTTGATCGTCGATGATGTCTTCGATACCGGCCTGAGTATCAAAGCGGTGATCGATACGCTGAGAATCAAGGCCCGCCTTAACACCCCCAACGACATCCGTATCGCGACGCCCTGGTTTAAACCGGCCAATAACAAGACCGACCTTGAGCCGGATTATTACCTGCATAAGTCTACTGACTGGCTGGTGTTCCCGCACGAGCTTAACGGACTTAACCGTGAAGAGGTGCTCGCCAACAAACCCGGCATGAAGGCCATTTTCGAAGAGTACGGCATCTAGCTGACTGACCGAGAAGTAACGGGCCTACTGCGAGACCACCCTCCTCTAAAATAAAGGGGAGGCCTACCTTCCTAAGGCCATAGCGCTGAGCCCGTCACTGGGGGTTCGGCGTTGCGTTCATCCCCCTCCCTGTGCGAAGCACGAGTAAATCTGTCCCCCATGTTACTGATCCTGGCCTGCTCAATCATCCTGATCTCCGCCCTCGTCCAGACCGCCATCGGTTTTGGGATGGCACTGATTGCGGTACCCTTTTTAATCCTGATCGATCCACTGATGGTACCAGCCCCCGTCGTTATGATCGCCTTGGTGCAGCTCGCGATCTCTGCATGGGTGCATAAGGCTGACATCCAATGGCGGCCGGTCCTGATGGCGACGATCGCCAGAGTACCAGGCACAGTGTTGGCGATATGGCTGATGTCGAGCAGCGGTATCGAGGGTATTAAACTCTTTATCGCCTGTTCGGTATTCGTCGCCGTCGCCATCAGTCTGCTTAAGATCCAGGCGCAACCCAGCATCAGGAATCATCTTATCGCGGGGTTCTTCTCGGGTTTAGGCGGTACCACCACCGGCATAGGCGGGCCACCGATGGCGCTATTGTATCAACATCAGCACGGCGACCTGGTGCGCGCTAACCTCTCTGCCTTTTTTGTAATCGGCAGCCTGATCTCCCTTATAGGCATGGCCATTGGAGGTTTTATCACGACCCAAAGTTGGGTCTACTTCCTGTATTTTTTACCCGCCACCCTGATCGGTGTATGGCTGGGTTTGAAAGTCAAACACTTACTCAAGCCTGAATTTATGCGCCCTGCTATCTTGATCCTCTGCTCGTGCAGCGCCGTCGTCCTGTTCCTGCAAACGCTGCTTAGCTGAGTACTAAGTACTAAGTACTAAGTACTCAGCTACTATCAGTGCCCTTCGAGTCGCTCAGAGGCTTTGAATGCCTTCTCATAGTTGGAGCCTATTTTTATATAGAGCTTGCTGGGTGCGAACAGATCCTCTCCCTCGACCTCGACCTCGACCCCGTCACTCTGGCGCTGATGTTCGGCCATCTCGATATGCTCCTGACAGAGGGTGATACCGTTCTCTTTGACGTAGCCTCCACCGGGCATCAACTCGCGATCGGTAATATGGTGGGCGTCGATGTCGTCCTGAGTCTTACAGATCACGCAATGGTTGTGATCGCGTTTGAGAACATCCTCACGAAACTTTTGCCGAGCTAGCTTTTTTTTAGCACTCATAATAAATCCCTGTAGTTGCTGGTAGACGCTGCTGGTAGACGCTGCTGGTAGACCCTGTTGACTCACGCGTCAGCCTTGCCACTAAGTTTAATCGACTGCCGATGGCCAATCTCCGATCGGGAACGGCTTAGCTTCGCTGTTGTAGGTCAGATAGCGCATGATCTCAAACTGATAACTGCTCAGACTGAGGCCCAATTTAAGTAGTTTTTGATTAGTGCTGCCGCTGAACAGCACGTTCAGAAACTGAAACAAGGCGATGGCTAATAGCACAAACCTAGCCACCCACAAGCAGACCCCAAAGATCAGCATCCACAGTCCACGCATCCAAACACCGTCCCCAGCATCCGCCTGGCTGCCTTTATCATTCATAATCTGCCCCTTTGCTCGTTGAGTTTGGAACCCCAGAGAACCCTTTACCGCGGGTTGTTTTAAGGTAGTTGTAAGGTAGTTGTAAGCTAGAATGTATCAGACCCGCCGGATAATGCCTATGCCGTTGGAAATATAGGTATTTATCTAACAAGCCTCTCAAGCCTGGGGAACTTATAGCCGGTCTTTGCGACTACAGCTAAACTATTTTACAGTCACTGATTGCAACCCGTTCCTATATGGCTGTTCAGACTGGCACTCTCACGGACAGATACCGAGGCTAAGCATGATGAAACAGCGCTTCCATCCCATAAAAAGCCCCATCAAAAGCACCCTTTTCGCCGCTACTCTCTCACTAGTGCTGTTCACGACCTCGAGTCTGGCGGGGTTACCGCTCAGCGATGCGCAAGGACGACCACTGCCCAGCCTGGCGCCACTACTCAAGACGGTGACGCCTGCCGTCGTCAACATATCAACCCTTACCCGCCTGCGCGCCTCCAACCCGCTGCTGGATGATCCTTTTTTCAGACGTTTTTTTAATCTGCCGCCGCAACTCTCTTCACCCCGGCAACGCCAGACCCAGAGTGCCGGTTCGGGCGTAATTATCGATGCCAAGCAGGGTTGGGTGGTGACTAACTATCATGTCGTCGAGGATGCTGATGAGATCCATATCGGCCTGACCGATGGACGCGACCTGCAAGCCACACTAGTGGGCAGTGATCCGGATGCCGACCTGGCGCTGCTCAAGATCGAGGCGACCAGGCTCACCGAGATCCCCCTGGCGAACTCCGCGGTGCTTCAGGTCGGTGACTTTGTGGTGGCGATCGGCAATCCGTTCGGGCTGGGGCAGACGGTCACCACCGGCATTGTTAGCGCGCTGGGGCGTACCGGCCTTGGGATCGAGGGCTATGAAAATTTTATCCAGACCGATGCCTCGATCAACCCTGGCAATTCGGGTGGTGCGCTGATAAACCTCAGAGGTGAGCTGGTAGGAATTAACACCGCCATCATCGCCCCGGGCGGCGGCAATGTCGGCATAGGTTTCGCGATCCCCAGCAATATGACTCAGGCTATTATCCAACAACTGGCGGCTAACGGCGAAGTCCGGCGGGGTCGCCTGGGGGTCATCATTCAGGATCTATCCCCTGATCTGGCTGAAGCCTTTGGCCTGCAGGTCCGAGAGAGCGGCGTACTGGTCAGCGAGGTAGTAGACAATTCTGCGGCCGACAAGGCGGGTATTCGAGCGGGTGATGTCGTCCTGAAGGTCAACGGTGAAACCATCCGCAACACCGCCGAACTACGCTCCAAACTGGGGGTATGGCTGATCGGTTCCTCATTAACCGTTGACCTACTGAGAGACTCGAGGCGTTTCCAAGAGGTGGTCGCCCTGGATCTCCCCGGCCAAAACCTCTCCGAGGGCGAGCGCTACAATCCCCTTCTAACCGGTGCGATCCTAGCGGAAGACGGCGACGGGGTGCTACTGCAATCGATAGCCCCCGACAGCCCTGCCGCGCTCACGGGCTTGCGCCCGGGCGATCGAATCCTGGCTGTTAACCGAACCAAGGTATCGACCCTCGATGAGTTCGCCCAGGCTGCGGAGCGCAAACTATCGACCCTGCTGCTGTTGATAGATCACGATGGCAGCAGCCTCTATCTGTCGCTGCCAAACCGCTGACCTACGCGTCGTACAATGGCCTCAACGAAAGCGAGAAAAATCCGGGGAGCGCTTAGCGGCGAAGGCGCTCAGCGCTTCCTTGGCTTCTGGAGAGGAAAAACGCCCGGCTAACAGCTGCAGCTCTGAGCAGATCACCGTCTCCAGCGGCGGCTGGGCATTCTGCCGCAGCGCCGCCTTGACGGCCCGCAACGCCTCGGGTGGCTTGGATGCCAGTTTAAGGGCACAGCCCCAGGCCCTGGCGTCCAGTTCATCCGGCTCACAGACGGCGTTGATAAGACCCAGTTCTGCGGCCTGCTGCGCCGAGAAGGGTTCTCCGAGCATCAACAACTCGGCCGCGCGAACTTGGCCTATCCGCTGGGGTAGTAGCTGACTGCAGCCGCCTTCAGGGGTCAAACCCAGGTTTATAAACGGCAAGATAAACCGGGTGCTGGTGTCCGCGTAGGCAATATCAGCATGCAGGACCATCGTGGCGCCTATCCCTACGGCCATCCCTTTAAGCGCTATCACCAGCGGTTTTTTCAGGCGCGCCAGCTGTAGCAGCAGCCTTTTCGGCGGCTGCATGATCTCCAATGCTGCGGCACCGGTCTCATCCGCTATTGACTCCATAAAGGCGGTCAGATCATTGCCAGCACAGAAGTGCTTGCCCTCGGCACAGAGATAGATCACCCGCACCTGCGGGTTCTCATCCGCCGCCAGCAACGCATTCGCCAGGGCGTGATACATCGGGGAGGTGATCGAATTCATCTTGTCAGGACGGTTAATACTAATTCGCTGTATGCTATCCGTCAGTTTGACGTTAATCAGTTCGCTATTAATCAGATCGTTCATTGCACTCCCCTCACAGGACTCCATCTCGCTCATTGCCGTTCCCTCAAAGGACGCTCTAACCGTCCCCTTGCCGCGGATACCTTCAAGCAGCCGGCTGCTTGAGCGCCCGCCTTAATACTTTACCGACGTTACTCTTGGGCAGGTCGTCACAGAATTCGATCTGCTTAGGGATCTTATACGCACTCAGGCGCTCCCGGCAGTAAGCCTGGATCATCTCCAGTGACAGGGCTTCAGAATTACTGACCACAAAAAGCTTCACCGATTCACCGCTACGCGGGTCAGGCACGCCGATCGCGGCACACTCTCGTACTTCGGCCATGCTACAGATAACATCTTCGATTTCATTGGGATAGACATTAAAACCCGAGACGATGATCATATCCTTCTTGCGATCCACGATCCGCACGAACGCATCATCCTGAATGATCGCCATATCGCCGGTTTTAAACCAGCCATCCTCGGTCATGACCATCGCCGTCTCTGCCGCCTGCTGCCAATAGCCCTTCATCACCTGAGGACCGCGAACATAGAGTTCACCCGGCTGCCCTGTCGGCAATGCCTGCTCAGCGTCATCGACAACCTTCAACTCGGTCAGCGGTAAGGCCTGGCCGATGGTACCCAGCTGCACCTGACCTGGCTGGTTAAAGGTCACCCCTGGGGAGGTTTCGGTCAGGCCATAACCCTCAATAATCTGACAACCGGTGACCTGCTGCCAGTGTTTGGCCGCCGCCGTCGTCAGCGCCATGCCACCGGATGCGGTAAATTTGAGGGCACTGAAATCCAGTTGCGCAAACGCCTTGTTATTGGCCAGGGCCACAAACAGAGTATTGAGTCCGGCGAAACCGGTGAACTTCCACTTCTTGAGTTCTTTAACAAAACCGGGAATATCGCGAGGATTGGGGATCAGCACGCTGTGATTGCCACTCCCCAGCAGCAACATACAGTGCATGGTAAAGGCATAGATATGATACAACGGCAGTGGGCCGATAAAGGTCTCTTTGGACTCACCGATAAAATCACCGAA
>JBLHND010000027.1:0-30298 GCA_047622605.1 Motiliproteus sp.
CATGGCCGACCAGCTGGGGCTGTCGGTCGGCGACCTGTTTATGGGCGCGGTGATTCCCGGCCTGATGTTGGGTAGCATGTACATTATCTACATCCTGATGGTAGGAATCTTCAGTCCCGCATCAGCGCCAGTACCGGCCGATGCCAAGCGTGTCAGCTGGCATGCCTTTAAAGGCCTGATGAAAGCGATGCTGCCGACCCTGGCACTGATCTTCGCGGTACTGGGCTCGATCTTCGGCGGTATCGCCACTCCCACCGAAGCCTCGGGTGTCGGCGCCCTGGGTGCGACTCTGCTGGCGCTGTACAACCGCCGCTTCAGCATCCCGGTACTCAAGGATGTGATGCGCGGGACCTACAACACCACCGCCTATATCTTTATGATCTTTATCGGCGCCACCTGCTTCGCCCTGGTATTGCGCGAACTGGGCGGTGACGAGCTGATCGAGTCCTTCCTGACCGGACTGCCTTTCGGCAAATACGGCATCATCGCCTTTATCCTATTTATTATCTTCCTGCTCGGGTTCTTCCTCGATTGGATCGAGATCACCCTGATCATCCTACCGCTGCTGGCCCCGGTAATCACCGCGCTGGGCTTTGAGATTGATGGCTACGGGGTGGTCGATAATCCTGAATTGGTGTGGTTCGTGATGCTGGTGGCGATGGCCTTGCAGACCTCGTTTTTGACCCCCCCGGTGGGCTTCGCGCTCTTCTATCTCAAGGGGGTCTGCCCACCCGATATCAAGTTGTCAGATATCTACAAGGGGGTGCTGCCCTTTATCGGCCTGCAGCTGATCGCCCTGGTGATCCTGGTGCTCTGGCCGGAGCTGGTGATCTGGCTGCCAGCGGTCGCTTACGGCTAACCCTTTAAAGCGTCACCCCTGAACAGCAGCATGCGGCCCCCCCTGGCTGCATGCTGCACGCCAAGACGCACAACTACCTATGCAGGACTGGCTAACGTCCGCTTATGATGCTCTCCCCCGCCTCTCCCAGCCGCCTCTGCAGGACGTCGCTATGCAACCGAACTATCAACAATTCCAGACTCAACTCGCCGCATTTATTCCTCCAGCACGCCTGATCAGCGATCCGCTGCGCACCCTGGCTTACGGCACCGATGCCAGCTTCTACCGCCTGATTCCACAGCTAGTGGTGCGGGTCGAAACGCCCGCTGAGGTCGCTCAGATCCTGCGCCTGGCGCGTCCTGCTAGAATAGCGGTCACCTTCCGCGCGGCCGGTACCAGCCTGTCGGGCCAGGCGATCACCGACTCGGTCCTGATCCAACTCGGCGACGGCTGGAAGGGTTACAAAATCGAGGCTGACGCCTCGCGAATCAGCCTGCAGCCGGGAGTGATCGGCGGTCACGCCAACAAGTATTTGGCGCCCTTCAATAAGAAGATCGGTCCGGATCCCGCCTCGATCAATGCCGCCATGATCGGCGGTATCGCCGCCAACAACGCCAGCGGCATGTGCTGCGGTACCGCGCAGAACAGCTATCGCACCCTCGACAGCATGCAGCTTATCCTCGCCGATGGCTGCGCCCTGAATACCGCCGATCCCGCCAGTCGCGCTGCCTTCGCGTCCAGCCATGCCCCACTGCTTGAACAACTACGACTGCTGGGCGAACAGACTCAGGCCAACAAACCGCTTGCCGAACGTATTCGGCATAAATACCGACTCAAAAATACCACCGGCTATGCGCTCAACTCGCTGGTCGATTTCGAGGATCCCTTCGAGATCCTCCAACACCTGATGATAGGCTCTGAAGGCACCCTGGGCTTTATCTCCGAGATCACCTACCGAACCGTCGCGGAGGATCCTTACAAAGCCTCGGCGATGATCTTCTTTGCCGATATCGAAACCACCTGTCGCGCGGTCGCCGCACTGAAAACGACCCCGGTATCCGCGGTGGAACTGATCGACCGTGCCGGCCTGCGTTCGGTCGAAAACAAACCCGGCATGCCGGACTTTATCAAAGAACTTGGCCAGCATGCCGCCGCCCTACTGGTCGAAACCCGCGGTGCCTCCAAGCAGGAGATGTACAACAAGATTGCCGCGATCCGCGGTACGCTCGAAGAATTTACGACCCTGCAACCGCTCAGATTTACCGATGACCCAGCCGAATACAACCCGTTCTGGGCGATCCGCAAGGGGCTGTTCCCCGCCGTCGGCGCGTTACGTAAGACCGGCACCACGGTCATCATCGAAGATGTCGCCTTTCCGGTGGAGCAACTGGCTGAGGCGGTGCACGATCTGCATCTTATCTTTAATGACCTGGGCTATGATGAGGCGTTAATCTTTGGCCATGCCCTGGAAGGCAACCTGCATTTTGTCTTTACCCAAGCATTCGACAACCAGACCGAGATCGATCGCTATGAACAGCTGATGGACAGGGTCGCAGACCTGGTGGTCGGCAAGTATGATGGCTCGCTCAAGGCCGAGCACGGTACCGGACGCAATATGGCCCCCTATGTCGAGCAAGAGTGGGGAGCCGAGGCCTATGCCTTGATGTGGCAGATCAAGTCACTGTTTGATCCTGAAAACCTGATCAATCCAGGGGTGTTGCTTAATGATAATAAGCAGGTGCATCTGCAAAATCTGAAGCCACTGCCGCCCGCCGACCCCCTGATTGATAAGTGTATCGAATGCGGTTTTTGTGAACCCAGCTGCCCCTCGCGTGATCTGACCCTGACCCCGCGCCAGCGCATCGTTATCCGCCGCGAAATAGCCCGACTCGATGCCATCGCTCAACCGAGCAGCACCGAATCCGAGCGCCTCGAACTGATGCGCAGTGATTATGCCTATCAGGGGCTGGAGACCTGCGCCGGCTGTGGGCTCTGCTCGATGGCCTGTCCGGTCGACATCAACACCGGCGACCTGACACGCGCGATGCGCAGCGACACCAACGCCAAACACGCGGGTAAGGCTCGGTGGCTGGCCGACCATTTTGAAGGGGTCAGTAGCGCCAGCCGCACGGTCTTTAAGCTGGCCGATATCACCCATGCCGTGATCGGCACCCGGGCGATGACCGCGGTGACCGGTGCGGCCCGAAAAATAAGCGGTGGCGCGGTGCAGCAATGGTCACCATCGATGCCCACCGCCGCACCCAAAATAAAGCCCCTGGCGGACCGGCGTGCCTCTGACTTTAAGAGTGACCGCAAGGTCGTCTACCTGCCCAGCTGCTCCAGCCGTACGATGGGCCTGCAGCGCGGCAGCACGGAGAAACAATCACTGGCAGAGGTCACCGTTGCGCTGCTGAACAAGGCCGGATTCGAGGTGATCTATCCCGAGAATCTGAATGATCTGTGTTGCGGCATGCCGTTCCAGAGCAAAGGGATGGTTGACGCTGCCCAAAGCAAAGCCCGACAGACCGAGGCGGCACTGTTAAAGGCATCGAATAACGGCGCGTATCCTATCTATTCGGATACCAGCCCCTGCACCCTGCTGATGCAGGAAACCGCCGATAAGCGCCTGCAAATCTTCGAGCCGGTGCAATTTATCCACGGCCACCTGCTGGAGCACCTGGATATCACCCCGGTATCAGAACCCATCGCCCTGCATATCACCTGCAGTAGCGCACGCATGGGACTGGCGGACAGCCTGGTCCGCCTCGCAGAAGCCTGCGCAACCGAGGTGATCATTCCAGATCAGATCACCTGCTGTGGTTTTGCCGGTGACAAGGGCTTTTCCACCCCGGAACTGAATGCCTCAGCACTGCGCACCCTCAAGGGTTCTCTGCCAGAAAATTGTCATGAAGGCTTTTCGACCAGCCGAACCTGCGAAATCGGTTTGTCAGACCATAGCGGCATAGAGTATAAGTCCATTGTCTATTTGGTTGAGCGCTGCTCTAACCCTCGTTAGCACCTGGAATTCAGTACGGCGGCACGGCACATTCAATAGCGTTGCTATTTATTAGAGTTGTTCTTTATTAGAGCGGCTCTTTAAACAAGACGTAAACTATACGTGCCGCAACCTAACATAAGTCTTATTTTACGTATTACATTGCCCGCATCTAAGGAGCACCACCATGTCACTGCCAGAGATTAAAACCATTCTGTACACTACCTCCCTGGGTAAGCACAGCCGGCCGGTATTTCGCCAGGCCGTCAAGATGGCCAGTGTCTTAAACGCCAGGATTGTTATGCTGCACGTCGTCGAGCCGATTGGTGAAACCGGTCAGGCCTTGATCCAGAACTACCTGCCCGAAGATCTTATCAAGACCATGCACGATGAGGGCCTTGAAAAAATCAAGGCCAGCATGAAAGAGCGGGTGATCAAGTTCTATGAAGAGGAGATGGAGAAGATGGACGCTCAGCCCGGGCTGGATATCGACCAGCAGGTCGGTGAAGGCAACCGCTCCGATGCGATCGTTGATATCGCCAACAGCATCGATGCCGACCTGATCATTATGGGTTCGCACAACAGCCTAGGGCGCTCCAGCAGCACGACCCGTGCAGTGATCAAGTACGCCGAACGTCCGGTACTGGTCATCCCAACACGCGTAAAAGCAAAGCACTAAGCATTAAGCATTAAGTACTAAGCATTTCAAAGGACGGACAGCGCGATGACAGAGACAACACTAGCGCTCGCCGAGCGTATCTTCCTGACTGTCTTTCCGCTGTTCGTGATCGTGCTGTGCGGCTATCTCTATGGCCGCCGTCACCGCCCCGATATCGAATTTGCCAATCACGCCAATATGGAACTGTTCATACCGGCGCTTATTTTCCACTCCATGGCCACCCAGACCTTCCCGCTGGTCCAGTATCAACAGCTGGCGCTCGGTGCTGTGGTCGTGGTGCTTGGCTCAGGCCTGCTGCTCTACCCGGTAGCACGGCTGCTCAAACTGAATCTCAAGACGTTCCTGCCGCCGATGATGTTCAGCAACTGTGGCAATATGGGCATTCCACTGATCGTGCTGGCCTTTGGCGAACAGGCGCTTCCGGCCGCGGTCATCCTGTTTATCGTCGAGAACAGCCTACATATGAGCGTCGGCGCACTGATCCTCAACCGCCAGACCCGCCTGCTGCAGTTACTCAAGATGCCCATGATCCTGGCCACTATCGCCGGCATCGGCTGGAGCCTGAGTGGCTGGGTACTCCCCCAAGCGATCGCACTACCGGTGCAAATGCTGGGTCAGATATCGATCCCGCTGATGCTGTTCACCCTCGGTATCCGCATCGTCGAAGTCGGCCTTAAAAACTGGCATCAGGGCGTATTGGGGGCGATCTTATGCCCACTGTCCGGCGTACTGATCGTACTGGCTCTGCAGCCCTGGTTAGGACTCGGTGGGCAACAGTTTGCCATCCTGCTGGTGTTCGGCGCCCTGCCCCCCGCCGTCCTCAACTACATGATGGCCGAACGCTATCAGCAGGAACCACACCAGGTCGCCTCAATCGTCCTGCTCGGTAATCTGGGATCCCTGGTGATCATCCCCCTGGTGCTGTTTTTTGCGCTCTGAGCAGGCTTGCCGACGCCAACACTAATAATGTCACAGATAACGGCGTAGACTCGAAGCCTCCCTTCTCTACGAGTCTGCCGCATGTTCCGTCGAACCAAGATCGTCACCACGCTGGGCCCTGCCACCGATAAAGAGGGCGTCCTCGAGCGTATCATTCTGGCCGGCGCCAGCGTGATGCGGCTTAACTTCTCGCACGGTAAAGCCGAAGATCACCTCGAGCGTGCATTAAAGGTGCGCGCCCTAGCCCTGCGACTCGATACCCAGGTTGCCATTCTGGGCGACCTACAGGGCCCTAAGATTCGCATCTCCACCTTTACAGCCGGCAAGGTCACCCTGGTGGTCGGCGACCTGTTTATCCTCGACAGTGCTCTGGATGCCGGACAGGGCGATGCGACAGCGGTCGGACTGGACTACAAGGCGCTGCCGCAAGACTTGAAACCCCAGGATCTGCTGCTGCTCGATGATGGTCGGATTCAACTGCGGGTCGAGACCATCGAAGGTAGCCAGATCAAGACCCGGGTCACCATCGGTGGCCAGCTCTCCGATAACAAAGGGATCAACAAGAAGGGCGGCGGACTCTCCGCAGAAGCTCTGACCGACAAAGACAAGGCCGATATCCTGACGGCAGCCAAGATCGGGGTGGATTACCTGGCGGTCTCCTTTCCCCGCAATGGTGCCGATATCCAGTATGCGCGAGAACTGGCGTTGGCCGCTGGCCTGAACACCCGCATCGTTGCTAAGGTCGAGCGTGCCGAGTCCGTCAGCACGCCCGAAGCGATGGACGAGATCATCCTCGCCTCAGACGTGGTGATGGTCGCCCGAGGGGATCTGGGGGTCGAGATAGGCGACGCCGAACTGGTCGGGGTGCAAAAAAGCCTGATCCGCCGCGCGCGCCAACTCAATCGGGTGGTGATCACCGCCACTCAGATGATGGAATCGATGATCTACAGCCCCATGCCCACCCGAGCCGAGGTGATGGATGTCGCCAATGCCGTACTCGACGGTACCGATGCGGTGATGTTGTCCGGCGAAACGGCGATGGGCGAGTTCCCGGTCGAAACCGTGCGCTCCATGGCAGAGGTGTGCCGCGGCGCGGAGAAGCACCCTAGTGTTAATGTGTCCAAGCACCGGTTAGACAAGGTCTTTACCGATATCAACGAGGCCGCAGCGATGGCCACCATGTATGCCGCCAACCATCTGCAAGGCGTCAAGGCGATCATCAGCCTGACCGAATCGGGCAAGACGCCCCTGCTACTCTCTCGAATAAGTTCAGGATTACCCATCTTCGCCCTGTCACGTAATCCAGATACCCTCCGCCGGGTCAGCCTCTACCGGGGCGTCAAACCTATCCATTTCCCCTACTGGGATCGTGATATTGCCAAAGTCGCCGAACAGGCGATCACCCTGCTCAAGCAGCAACACGGCCTGAACACCGGTGACATCGTATTGCTCACCCACGGCGATGATTATGCGCCCGAATACGGCACCAACAGCAACAAGGTGTTGGTGGTTAAATAGTGCTGCGTATCGGCCTCGATCTTGGCCCTGGATCGCAGTGACACGCAAGACCTGCGATCACAGGACTCAGCCGGATCTCGCAGCCCGGCCTCTAGCAACCTTTATTGACTCTGGATCCCAGCGACAGCCCCTGCCTAACAAAAACAACCCCAGGTACCTCTATGCCCTTACACTCGCTGAAGATTCTCGATTTCTCCACCCTGCTGCCCGGGCCTCAGGCGACCCTGATGCTGGCCGATATGGGGGCCGAGGTCATTCGGGTCGAAGCACCCGGACGGCCTGAACTGACCCGCACCCTGCCGCCACTCGATGCTACCGGCACCTCCTATAGCCACCGCTATCTGAACAGGTCCAAGCGTTCCATCGGTCTGGACCTTAAAAAGCCTCAGGCGATCGAGGTGGTTAAACGCCTGATCGCTAATTGCGATATCCTGATCGAACAGTTTCGTCCCGGGGTGATGGACCGACTGGGTATCGGCTACGACACCCTGATCGCCATTAATCCACGCCTGATCTACTGCTCTATCACCGGCTTTGGCCAGACCGGCCCCTACGCTAATCGCCCCGGGCACGATCTTAACTACCTGGCCATCGCCGGCGTTTCAAGCTACACCGGCCGCGACGGCCAGGGCCCCTTGCCTCTTGGGATACAGGTTGCGGATATCGCAGGCGGGTCACTGCATGCGGTTACCGGCATCCTGGCTGCCGTGATCTCCCGCCAGCTCAGTGGCGCAGGACAGCGCGTGGATATCAGCATGACCGATGCGGCTTTTGCCCTCAATGGCATGGCAGGTGCCGGCGCACTCGCCGGCAACGTAGAGCCCGAAGCCAGCAAGATGCTACTCAACGGCGGTTCTTTTTATGATTACTACCCCACCAGTGATGGCCGTTATTTCGCTGTCGGCAGTCTGGAACCGCAGTTCAGGCTGCGGCTGTTTACCCTCATCGGCAAACCCGAACTGGCGCAACGGGATCTCAATGCCGACAGCGACGCGCAACAACCGCTCAAAAATGCTCTTAAAGAGGCTTTTGCAGCGCGTTCCTTTGACCATTGGCAGAGTGTCTTTGCCGATGCTGATGCCTGTGTCGAACCGGTACTCAGCGTATCCGAAGCGGCTTGTCATCCCCAGCTGCAGGCACGCGACATGGTGATAGAGGTTCCCACCGAAGACGGCGGCACCCAGAAACAAATCGGATCACCTATCAAGTTTTCCAGGCACGCAGCTCAATACCCGCACGTCGGCCCAGACCTGGGCGCTCATACCGAAGAGATTCTGCTGGCTAGCGGTTACGATGCTGATGACATAGAAGCGCTCCAGAAATGCGGCGCGTTAGGATAAGACAGGGATTAAGGATTAAGGATTAAGGATTAAGGATTGAGGATTGAGGATTGAGGATAAGACTGTAAAAAGATGGAGACACGATGAGACAAAACACTAAATCAGCACGCAGAGTTCACGCTGATTTAGTGTATCGGGAGCCGTCTCTTCGAGTCGGGGGCGGCTAAAAGCAGCCCTGCGTTACGCGTCGGTAGCGGCGGAAGGCTCAGATTCAGAGTCAGCTTCAGGCTGATCGTTTTCTAAACCCTTCTTAAGCTCAGCCAGTTCTCTTTTAAGCTCAGAGACTTCTCGCTTTGTGACCTTGAGTTTAGTATTCAGATCTTTAGATAGCGTGGTCTGCTCTGCAATCCTTTTTTTCTGATCAGCCAACTGGCGCTTCTGACGTTCGGGGTCAAAGACCTGGAACTCCTTAAGCAATTTCTTGGCATCGCTGAGTTCTATCGAGCGCTCTTTAAGCTGTTCCGCAAGCTTACGGGCTTTGACATCCTGCCCAACAACACCCTCAAGCCGAAGAATCTGCTGAGCCGTGTTTAACTTTTCGATCTCGCGATACAACTCTTCATTCTCTGACGCCAGGCGGTCATCACTGTGAGCACGCGCTTCGCCAAGTTTTAACGCCAAGGACTTAGAAGCTTGCCTCTCTGCAGACAGCAGCCGGGTTAGCTCATCGAGCTGACCCTGGGCTTTTTCAAGTTCAACGGCGGAGTTTTGTGTGGTTTTGATAGAGGATAATTTCAATTGAGACATGTGTGGACGTAATACCTACTTAGGTTTGCTTCATCTAGCTGAGATGGATTTTCGTTCAGCCTCTAGATTTTAATCCGGTATTATAAAGCTAAATGGACCTATATTGCTCACCATTTGTTCAATCTAGCCTCTATATTGTTAAAAAAGTTCCATTAAAATTACCTGGAAACCTTAAACCCTGGTGATTATAAAAAATAATTCATATTTTATAATCACTTATAAAAAAAACACTTCGCAGAGATATTTTCATCTCTAGCCGATAAATTTGCATGGCTAGCCTGAGACCCGCATAGAAAAACCGATCCCGGGGGTAAATACTCGAACTTCTCGGGGCAGACTGCACCAGCAGCCCGCCCAAAACCCTGCGGTTCGCCTCCTGAGAGGCTGAGCCGATCTGCTGCTAGCGCGCCTTGATACTCAGAGTTTTACGCACCTTATCCGCAGCAGCCTTCATACTCGCAGGATGATCCCCGACCGTCCTGGTCACTCTAGCGCGCCGGAGCACGACGGTCGCAGGCGCCGCATCCTTTACCAGCACCAGCGCTGCATCCGCATCACCCGCGATAGTCCCAACCCAGGCCCTGGCCGGGGATTTAACCTCCAGCGGGCTCCCTGCTGACGGGCTCCCTGCTGACGGGCTGGCGGCATCCGAACCTGCTTGCTCAGAGTCACTCTCGGCGACAACATCCGGCTGCTCTTTGGTCAGCAACTGGCCTAGCCCCTTAAGCTGATTAACCATTTTCGCTTCTTCTATCTCCACCCGCAACTGCACGTCGGTGGCGGGAGTGTCCGTCTGCCGTGGCTCAACAGTATCGCTAATGGATATTACTTCAGGCGGTGATACCACAGCCGGTGCGGACGCTGCAGGGGTTGCAGCCGGTGCGGCAACGAAAGCTGCGACCGGTGCAGCAACAGGTGCGGTAACAGGCGCTGCGGCCGTCTTAGATCCTGCAGCACCGACCTTGATCCGCAGTAGTAAGCGGCTTAATTCCTGCTGGAGCTGCGCCGCCTGAATCGACATATCACCACTGCACTCAAGGACCTTCAACGCAGAGAGAGAACGCTCTCTGGCCTGACGATGCACTTCTATCAGGGTGGCATTAGCCGATTGGGACGCCTCGACCGCCTCCATCGCCAAACGCGCTCTTAACGCGACCTCCTCCTGCTGCGCGTGCAGCTGCTGCAATACTCGGTCTGAGTCTGCCAGGGCGCGGGTTAACGACTGCGCCTCGTCTCTTGCCTGCTGCTGACCATTACTCAGTTGATCAACCGCCGCCACCGCCCTGACCAGTAAACCTATACCTTCGGCGAACAGGGCCTTATCTAACTCTGCCGAATGATCCACGCGAGCCGTCTTGACGACAGGGGCATCAGCCTCAGGCCTGGATCCAAGGGGCGCACCCTGGGAACCGATGGTCGGCTCGGATTTACCGCTGACCGCCTTAGGCTTGGAAGCGATAGACGAAGCCACCTGGGCCCTGGGCTTGGCTGCCTTGGCCCGGGGCTTAGGCTTAGGTGCAGGGGCCTGGGGTAGCTTGGCCCTGAGTGGTTCCTCGGGCAGATCCTTCATCCAGGCTCGCTCATGATCTCCCTGCCGAATCCGCTTAACCAGGGCGTCCGTAATACCGAACTTATAGCTGCGCAGCGAGCGTGCAGACAGCTCCACGGTATGCAGCAACTCCATCTCCTTTAACTCCGCAATATCGTCGGCATAATCAAGTTCCTCGACAATAAACTGCTCTTCGCCATGCTCGCGGATCTCTTTATAGAGCGGAAAATCTAGCCCGGCCTCGGCTGCACGGAGATACAGCTGCCAACGCTCATCAATATCACTACGACAAGAACCGATATAATTTTGACCACTAACCTTGCTAAGGATCTTAAAAACAACCACAGATAACCTACGAATGAAGACTAAGAAGCACACATAAAAACAGCAGCAGGGCGGCCATCAAGCCAACGCCCCCACAGAACCAGCCAGCAGCCTGTCCGACAGGCGACTAACACACTGGATAAGAAAACGGCTGCATGAAAACCAGAATACCAGCCAACGGATCCGACCAGTTTTCCGTTGAAGGTCGCGCATTATACCGGTCTAGCGGGGCATTAAAAGGGCTCTGTCCTAGTTAACTACAGCAGACAGCAACAGTTTGCAGCATTCAGATACGCCCTGGGCCAGAACGGCAGCCGCCCACCCAGAAGGCTGATCACTAAAGGTCAGAGTGGCTGGCCTGCCCATCAGTAACGATCAGCCCTCACTTCCTACTGAGGCCTCCTCCAGGACATAAACCTCATAGCCATGACCCTCATGCTTCTCAAGCTGGATCAGTTTACGAATCAACATCTCGCTCAGCACCCTCCCTTTCGTCAATAACAGCATGTCACTAACATTGTAAAGGTTGCGCGCTAAGGTCATCCCTGCTGCCAGCTCTCTGGTGCCGAGCTTCACCTCGTGAAGTTTATCAGCGGCAGCAAGACGGCTCGCCACCAACACGCTGAGCACATCCACCAGCTCGGGGTCATACAGTTTATGACTGTAGCGTTGAATCTTCTCAAGAGCTTCCTTGGTGGATACCGGACCGGGCAGCAACCTACCGGTCTTATAGCCGAAGTAATCTTTAGCAATCGACAGGATCCGCGCTCCGATCGGAATACCCCCGCCCTTCAACCCCAGAGGAAAACCGCTACCATCACCATACTCTTCGTGGGTACCGATCAGTGTCGCCGTCAACTGCAGCTCTTCTACCGCCATCAAGGCCGCCTGACCGTTAATAGGGTGGCGCCGATATTTCTTCAGATCTTCAGGACTCAAACTATAGACCGGTTGCTCCAGCAGCTTATCGGACAAGCCCAGCTTGCCCAGCTCATGCAACAGCCCGGCAAAGTAGATGTGCCGGGTCTCTTCCTCAGCCAGACCAAACGCCTTTGCCATGGTTCTTGCTAGCTCGGCTACTTTCTGCGCATAGCGTCCTGAGAGCGCCTCCCGCATGCTGATCAGGCCGGAAAAAACCTGGATAGTGCCCTGATAACTGTCAGAGAGTTGCTGATAAGCCAGATCCAACATATCCGCAACTTGCTGCAGCTCCTCGGTACGAGACGTTACCCGCTGCTCGAGCGTGTTGTTAAGATCCTGTAGCTCGGCGTATTGGCGCTGAACCTGCGCGGTTAGCTGTAACTTCTCGCGCTCCAAACTCTTGGTTTTCAATGCCTGACGGACGGTCAGGGTGATTTCAGCATCGTTCCAGGGCTTGCTGAGGTAACGGTAGATACTGCCCTTATTGATCGCCTCGACCGTCGAGGCTATATCAGAAAATCCGGTCAGCAAGATCCGCACGGTGTCTGGGTAACCCGTTGCCACCTGCTCTAAAAACGCGGCACCATCCATCTCTGGCATCCGCATATCAGAGATCACCAGATCGACCGGATGCTGCCTGAGAATCTCAAGCCCCTGCTTACCACTTTCCGCGACGTAGATGTTGTAGCCCAAAGAGCGAAACAAACGCCGCAATGAGGAGAGAATGTTGGCCTCATCATCAACAAAAAGCAGACTTTCCATCGCCACATCCCGATCTAACCTCTCCAGGCCTGCTTGCGGATTAACACTCTGTTCGGTCATTTGACGGCAGGCTCCTAAGGCAACAAACGGTCGATAACGTCTCTGCTCGAGGCTTCAATCTCCGGCAGCAACGTCTCTAATCGGGCCCAATCGAGCCCTAAGCGGTCCAGCGTTTGAGGCGTAAGATCTATCATCGCAGTGTCGACAACCGTACTGATCCAGAGCCCTTTTACCAGCAGACTCGCCAGATGCACCACATCGACGAGCGGTGATCCGGGCGGTGCATCCAAACGCTGATCGCAATGCATCGCGATCTCCGCGTAAACGTCGGGCAATCCCCAGGTGTTGATGGCGTCAGCCCCCACCTTGCCATGATCTACGCCCAGGACCGCCTGCTCGGCAACGACCAGCGCACAGCGCTGCTGATCCCGATACGCCAGCACGGGTCGATAGTCGTCGCCGAGACACTGTTCCATCACAACCAGACCTATGTCACTAAGAATCCCGGCAACGAAGGCCATATCAGGATCCTGTCCCGTTTCTCTGGCCAGCACTTTAGCGGCCACCGCCACGGCTATCGCATTGCGCCACAACGCCTGGCGATCCAAACAGCCTTTACCGGCTTGAGAAAAAGTCGTGATCAATGAGTAGGAGATCACCAGCTGTTTAAGGCTATGCACCCCCAGCAACACTGTCGCATCGCTGACCGTTCCTATCTCACGGGCAAATCCGTAAAAAGGGGAGTTCGCCAGCCGCAGAATCGACGCTATCAATACCGGATCGGTCTCTAACAAAGAGCACACCAGAGGCAGATCAACCTGCTCTTTGCCCATCTCGGTCAGCGCGGTCTGTACCGACAGGGAGAACGGTGCTACAGCCCCAAGATGACGACTGAGCCTTTCAACTAACGCCTTGCTCAGCCTGCTCACTCTGCTCCTCCCCTGAGGTGGTAGCGTTCAAACACCCCCCTGAGCTCACGCATGCTAGGTGTCGATTCATTGCGCTCAAACATCACATCCAATCGCGCACCGATTTCCAGTGCCGTCATTCTAGGCACTGAAGCTAGGATGTTAACCTCGACATAGCCGCGAGCTATTAACATCTGATGAAGTTGGGGGGTCAACAGAGTACCCTGGCGCAGCAGCGCCTGCCCTCCCGCAGTCAGCACATCCTGCGCCAGCACCTGCCCCTCGTTGATCACGCCGAGGATCAATACGTCAGACTTAACCCTCATGACTTAACCCTCATGACTTAACCCTCAAGGTAAGTGCACCTGGCGCAGGGTCATGATGAAGCCCTCATAAGGCCCAGAACTGGTGTTTTTTTGACAATGACAACGCATAATCTCGCCTTTTAACATCAGATCCCCTGTCGCCGAGCCCGTGCCATTCTCGGCCTGCCGGTAAAGGCTGACAATATCGGCCGGAAACACCTCCTCAACCCGCTGTCCAAGCAACAGGGGCACCTGATCAAAACAGATACGGGAACAGCGATTAGCGACGATGACCTGCCCCTCGCTGATACCCACCACCACGATGGGTAAGTCTTCGAGAATATCATGCGAAATTTTTAGCGCACTGATGTTGAAGCGAAGCTGCTTGGTTTTCAGCGTAACCCGCGCTTCCAACTCCTGATTGGCCCGCCTCAACGCTTCGGTCAGGTACAGGTTCTCTGCGTTCAATTCCGAGATCCGAAAGGCTTCGCGCACATTCTGACTTAACAGATCGTCTTCCCAGGGTTTGGTTAAAAACTTATAGATGGCGCCTCTGTTGATCGAATCCGTCACAGATTCCAGATCGGTATAACCACTAAGAATAATCCTGACCGTATCAGGATAGAGCTCCTTAACCTGCTGCAGAAAGTCGGTTCCGGTCATGCCGGGCATGCGATGGTCGGAGATAATGACCCCCACCTTTTCCTGCTTCAGCACCTCCAATCCTTGCGCGCCGCCAGTCGCCGTCAAAATACGATAGCCATCCCCACGAAACAGTCGCTGCAGCGAACGAAGAATGTTTTCTTCGTCATCCACCAGGAGCAACACCTGTGGCCTAGATTCATCCATAGCCTTCTATTTCCTAAAGAAATCCTCGTAAGAAACCCCCACAAGCGAAGCGATAACAATTCCCCTGAAGCCTATTTTAATACTTGGAATTTTATCCTATAAGAGCCGCGAAAACCTTGACATAACGCAATCGACAACGCCTATCGACTATAGAAAACACGACAGACAACAGTCGTATATATATAATTTATGTTATTGATATTATTGATACTAACACCAGCACCGATGATCGGCGATAGAAAAAACCTTCAAACGTAGGCACTATCTTCGCATCGTACTATCTGTGTAAGCGCCTACGTTTAAACACGGGCCCTTCTATAAAAGCCGCAGCAAAGTCAGCCTTACTGCTCACTCTGAGCATTGCACCCCTGATCTATATGCAAGCCTATCGACAGCTGATTGACGAGATCGAATATCGCCGTTACCTGCAAGGATGCAGGTATGCCGTTGTTGTCGGGAGCTGACAACAGCCAATGGCTCGACCCTGCGGGCCTTTTTCAGGCAGTATTTCATCGGCTAACAATGGGGAACGGTCCTCTGCAGGCCCTCTCTATTAGGAACGTTGTTGTATGGCAGTGGCCACCCAGTAGCTGATGGTAATCAAACACCAAAAGGCCCAGGCACCACCGCAACAGCTAACCGGGACATCGCGTTTAGGATGGTGAAGCGAACGTTTCCAGCCGCCAACACCTGGCTAGAAGACCGGCCCTAAGGGAGGGGATGCAGGGATAGCTGTTGGCCACGCCAGATGAACGAGACCGGCCAGAGCCGCTGCTCCGGGTTATCAAACTGCTCCCAGAGCCGCAGATAGCTAAGCCTTAAGCTGGGATGCTGACACTCAGGGGCGATCTCAGCGAGAGGCTGCAACACAAAGGCGTTCTTGGTGATTTCATCCCGAGGCAAGGTGCCTCCGCTGCCGTCATCGAGGCGAAAATCGCCCACATACATGTCATAACTGAGAATATCGATATCCAGGGTCCTGGCGCTGAACTTGGTCGCATCCCGACTACGCTGATGATCATGCTCTATCTGCCGCAGCGCTTCAAAAAGCTGGAGCAGGCTCTGACTTGTATCGAGCCCCACGACCAGATTATAAAACAGATCACCGTCAAACCCGACCGCTTCACTCTCATAGACACTAGAGATACACAGGGGTCCATAGGCAGCAGCCAGCGCATCGAGTCCGCCACAAACATAACGCTCGCGATCTATATTACTGCCGATGCTCAGATAGGTCCGAGCCATCAGCAGCGTACTCCGCGTTCGATGATAACCCCTACATCCTTGGCACCCGTGACCGCGCCGGGCTTACCCAGGCGTAGTCGTAACCAGGGCACCGGAAACTCATTCAGAATAAGGGTCGCTATCTCTTCAGCCATCGTCTCGACCAGTAAAAATTCACTCTGGCCGATAAAGTCGATCAGCCGTTTACTGACCGATTTATAGTTAAGGGTACTGTCGATATCCTCGCTGGCCGCCGCCTTACGAATATCGGTCCCCATCTCCAGGTCCAGGTTAACCCGCTGTCTGATTTTACGCTCCCAGTCATAGATACCGATCACGGTTTCAACTTCCAACTCCTTGATATAAACAATATCCATCGGGCTACTCCTAGGCGGTTAACGGTCTACACTTTTACTTAGATTAGAGGTTCTGATACTAATGTATCTTCATCCATAGCGTCGAAAATAAAATGACCATCGACTTCTCCTCCCCTGCCTTGCTGCTGCTGCTTGCCGCTTATCTGCTCGGTTCGGTATCGAGTGCGGTCCTGGTGTGTCATGCGCTGGGCCTCAATGACCCGCGCTCCTTGGGATCAAAAAACCCAGGCGCCACTAACGTCTGGCGGACCGGCTCACACCGGGCGGGGGTAATCACCCTGGCTGCAGATCTGTTCAAAGGCGCCTTGCCGGTCTGGCTGGCGCAACGACTCGAGCTAGACCTCAGCAACATGGCTCTGTGCGGGCTCAGCGCCATGCTCGGCCATCTGTATCCGCTGTACTTCAAATTCCGGGGCGGCAAGGGCGTCGCCACCCTTATCGGTGCCTGCCTGGTACTACAACCCCTGCTGGTGCTCTGTCAGATCGGCCTCTGGTTGTTGCTTGCAGGCCTCTTGCGACGATCATCGCCGGCCTCGCTGGTCATGACCCTGGCGACACCCCTGCTGTATTGGTGGCTGCCCCCCAGCGATCCGCCGGCGCTAAGCTTGGCCATCTTAACCCTGATGTCGCTACTGGTCATCCTGCGCCATCGAACCAATATTCATAAATTACTGCAAGGCGAAGAATCTCGCCTATGAGGCTTCGACGCGCGGCAACTCCACCATCGGCCAGCGCGGCCGCGCCTGAATCCGCAGGTCATCTCGTTGCCCCGCCAGCAGACGCTGGCAACCGGCATAGGCGATCATGGCACCGTTATCTGTACAAAATTCAGGGCGCGCGTAAAACAGTACCGCACCCTGCTTGGCAGCGATATCCGCGAGCTTTAGCTGCAGGCTTTTATTGGCACTGACGCCTCCTGCGATCACCAGGGTCTTCATCCCTGTTTGCTGCAACGCGCGGCGACACTTAATCGCCAAGGTATCGACCACCGCGTCCTGAAAGGCCAGAGCGATATCACTGATATCCTGCTCACCGAGCCCCGTATCGCTGTGCCGCAGCTTCTCTGTGGTATTGAGGGTAAAGGTTTTCAAGCCACTAAAACTCATATCCAGCCCGGGACGATCGGTCATCGGCCGCGGAAAGCGGAACCGCCCCGGGGTCCCCTGCTCGGCGCGAGCCGCGATCAGGGGGCCGCCCGGATAGGCCAGCCCCAGCATTTTGGCAGCCTTATCGAAGGCTTCGCCGGCCGCATCGTCCAGCGATTCACCCAGTAACTGATAATCCCCCAACGCTTTTACCTGCAGCAACTGGGTATGACCACCCGAGACCAGCAGCGCCAAAAAGGGAAACGAGGGAGGCGTCTCTTCAAGCATCGGCGCGAGCAGGTGACCTTCCATATGGTGAACCCCCAGCACCGGCACCTCCCAGGCCATCGCCAACGCATTGGCCAGCGAAGCACCGGTCATCAGGGCGCCGATCAAACCCGGGCCTGCGGTATAGGCGATCGCATCGATCTCGGCACTGCTGCACTGGGCCTCGGCCAACACCTGGCGAATCAGCGGCACCAACTTGAGAATATGATCCCGCGAGGCCAACTCAGGCACCACCCCGCCATATTCGGCGTGCATCTCCACCTGACTGTAGAGCGCGTCACTCAGCAGACCCCGGTCGCTGTCATAGAGCGCGACGCCGGTCTCGTCGCAGGAGGTCTCGATTCCTAATACACGCATGTCAACTCTCTGGCCAGACTGCGCCTGAACAGCACGGCAGCCTTTTCGGTTACTTTCAGGATTGGGAACCTATGAACAAGTCCAGGGTGTTCGCTGCGGGCAACAGAACAGCCAGGTGCGCCAAAGATCGCGCAGTGAAATGGCTAGCCTCAAACGGCCTGACCAAGCAGATGGCCGCTATAGCGTCCGTCCTCCAGGGCTTTCAGCGGCACGAGAGGAGTTGTCCATAGGTTACTTAGGGCCGCATGATACCAGCCTCACTTGTGGATACCATCAAAATCAAGCGTCGTGCTTTACATCCGATCCTAGTCCCGATTAGAATACGCGCCCCTGAATTTTTTTGAGGGTAGGGTATCTGTGGGACGTAGCGACTGATCGCTGCATAGGCAGATAACGCTAATATCGTTAACTCAAGGTAAAACAATGCCAAGTGTAAAAGTCCGTGATAGCGAACCGTTTGACATAGCTCTACGCCGTTTCAAGCGCGCCTGTGAAAAAGCCGGTGTATTGGCCGAAGTACGTAGCCGTGAATGCTACGAAAAGCCCACAACCGTTCGCAAGCGTCAGGCAGCAGCAGCCGTCAAACGCCATGCTAAAAAGGTCTCTCGCGAGAACATCCGTCGCGTTCGCCTGTACTAGGCTCTAATTGCTTTCTAATTGCTTTCTGATTAGAGCAGACAGACCTAGGATCTAGCAGACTTAAGATCACGCCAGCCTTCGACATCAGCTACCAGGCACAGCACTATGACCGACTGCGCAATCAAGCTTGAATTAAAGCAAGCTCAGAAAGACGCCATGCGAGCCAAAGATAAGGATCGCCTGACGACGATACGCGGTATTCTGGCAGCGATAAAAGATGTTGAAGTCAACGAACGCATCGATCTGGATGATGCTCGAGTACTCGTTATTCTGGATAGAATGCAGAAACAGCGACGCGATTCGATCAGTCAGTTTGACGCGGCGGGACGTGATGATTTATCTGCGGTGGAGAAGAATGAACTGGAGGTGATTAAACAGTTTCTTCCTGCCCAGCTATCAGACACTGAGATTAATCAGTTGATCGACCAAGCGATCATAAGCACCGGCTCCACCTCGATGAAAGAGATGGGGCAGATAGTCGGGGTATTAAAACCCCAGATGCAAGGCCGTGCCGATATGGCGCAGGTCAGCAAGCTCATCAAGGGAAAACTCGGCTAAGCTCAAACCACCGAGCCGCTCTAGCCGCTCTAGCCGCTTTAGCCAAACTAGACTTTAACTAGGCTAGACTTTAACTAGGGTAATAGCACCCCAACAGCACTCGAGCCTTGTCCTGAGACTGACGCCCTGTCAGACTCTATAGCCAGCCGCTGGCTGCTATACAGCATAAACATACCACCGAGAGCCCGATGGCCGGACGCATTCCTCAAGATTTTATCGACGACCTGCTCCACCGAACCGACATCGTCGACGTGGTCGAAGAGCGCGTACAACTCAAACGCACCGGACGCAACTACTCAGGCCTGTGCCCTTTCCATAAAGAAAAATCACCCTCTTTCAGCGTTAATCCCGAGAAACAATTTTTTTACTGCTTTGGCTGCGGCGCCGGCGGCAACGCACTCGGCTTTATCATGGAGCATGACCGACTCGAGTTTCGCGAGGCCATGGAAACTCTGGCCAAACGTCACGGCCTCGAGATTCCTGCCCAGGCCAACGACAATAGCCAACTCGACAAACAGCGCCAACGCAGCTACGAACTACTCCAGCGCGCCAACGATTTCTATCAGGAACAGCTTCGCAACCACCCCGAGCGTGACAAAGCGGTGAATTACCTCAAGCAGCGCGGGCTGAGCGGTACTATCGCCAAGCAGTTCGGCCTCGGCTATGCCCCGCCTGGCTGGGACAACCTCCTTAAAAAGATCGGCAACGAGCATCAAAACGCACTCGACGAGGCGGGCCTGGTCGTGCAGAAGCCCGATGAAAAAAAATGCTACGATCGCTTCCGCGACCGGATCATGTTCCCTATTGTCGATATGCGCGGCCGTGTGATCGCCTTCGGTGGACGGGTACTAACCGATGAAAAACCCAAATATCTGAACTCACCGGAAACTCACACCTTCAAGAAACACGAAGAGCTCTATGGCCTCTATCAGGCGCGTCAGAGCAACCGCGAGCTTAACCGCGTACTGATTGTCGAAGGCTATATGGACGTCGTCGCGCTGGCACAGTTCGGCATCAGCAACGCCGTCGCCACGCTAGGCACTGCTACCAGCGAACACCACCTCAAGCGCCTGTTTAAACTGATGCCAGAGGTCGTGTTCTGCTTCGATGGCGATAATGCGGGCCGTAAAGCCGCGCTCCGGGCGCTGGATAACGCCCTGCCCCTGATGGAAGACGGGCGCCAGGCCAGGTTTCTGTTTCTTCCCGACGGCGAAGACCCCGACAGCATGGTTCGCAACGAGGGCGCAGAAGCATTCAAACAACGCATCGAGTCCTCCTTACCGCTATCAGAATTTCTGTTTGAGAGCCTGTCCCAAGGGATCGACCTGAGCAGCGGCGAAGGCCGCGCCCGCCTCAGTGCGCTCGCGGTTCCCCAGATCAATAAGATCCCCGGACAGGTATTGCAGCAACTCATGCGCCAACAACTATCAACACTGAGCGGACTGGAGCAGCAGTTTTTCATCCCTAAGCCCGCACCGCCGCAATCGCCTCCACCTGCGCCCAATCACGACAATAGCCACGACAGCAGCTACGGCAACAACTACGGCAACAACTACGACAATAGCTACGACAACAACTACGATCACAGCTACGACCACAGCACCACCAGCTACTCTGGGCACCAGGACTCACCCGTCCAGAGTCGCTACCGGGATCACGGCAGCAGCCGTTCATCCTCCTCAAAGCCCGCCCGCCAAAACAGATCACAGAGCGCACCTAAGACCACCAACGCCTGTACCAAGGCGCTGAAACTGCTACTGCATCACCCTAAGCTGGCGCTCAGGGTCGATCTTGAAACCAGCGATACTCTGGATATTCTGGCTGAACCCGAATTTCGCCTGCTTAAAGCACTCGTCGAACAGCTGCGTAACGCCCCCAATCTGCCGACGGCCGTACTCCTGACCCAGTGGCGTGACAGCAGCTACAGCCCGCTGCTGCAACAACTGGCCCGGGATGAGCTGCTCATTCAACCTGGCGAACAGCTCGAACAAGAGTTTAGCGGCCACCTGCAACAGATAGCCGCACAGGTAGAAGAGACCCGGCTGGGCTTGCAATCCGGCCATCAGCCCCCATTAACAGCTGAGCAGAAGAAACAGAGTGCCCTGAAAAAAATGGCATTTTTAAAACTACGCGACCGTCGTAATCAGCGAAACTAAACTACTCTGTATATAAGCAGGTTGTGGCGTTATTGACTATATACCGCTATAGTATGCGGCTATTTTTTGAACTTTCGAACTTGGGTAAACGCTTCCATGTCAGATAAGTCTAAGCAGCAGTCCCGACTTAAAGAGCTAATCGCACGGGGAAAAGAGCAGGGTTACCTGACTTTCGCAGAGGTCAACGACCACCTTCCAGAAGACATCTCCGATCCCGAACAGGTCGAAGAGATCATTCGCATGATCAACGATATGGGCATCTCCGTATCGGAAACGGCGCCTGATGCCGACGAGATGTCTGCCGATGGCAACAGCACTGACGAAAGCGCGGCAGAAGAAGCCGCAGCGGCGTTAGCAGCGGTAGAAAGCGAAGTTGGTCGCACCACGGATCCCGTGCGCATGTACATGCGCGAAATGGGCACTGTCGAGCTACTGACGCGTGAAGGCGAGATCATCCTGGCCAAGCGCATCGAAGAGGGTATTCGTGGCGTCATGTCGGCGTTGGCCTCATACCCCAGCGCCGTCCCTACCGTACTCGCGACCTACGCAGCCTCTCTGGAAGAGGAGGGCCGCCTTAGCGACGTCCTCAACGGCTTTATAGATCCAGATGACGGCACGCCTCTGCCACCGCCGGTGATCAAGACAGCACCCAAGGCCGATGACGATGAAGAGGAAGAAGAAGGTCCTACGGGACCCGATCCCGAAGAGGTCCAGCGCCGCTTTGACTTGCTGCACGCACAGTATCTGAAGTCCGAAAAAGCGATAAGTGCGCATGGCCGTGACAGCAAGCAGGCGCAGAAAGAGATCGCCGCCGTGGCCGAGATCTTTGCACCCCTCAAGCTGATCCCCCGGTTGTTTGATCGCCTGGTTGTCTCTGCCCGTTCCGTGGTCGCACAGCTGCGCACCGAAGAGCGCAACATCATGAAGATCTGCACCCAGCGCGGACGCATGTCACGGAAAGATTTCATCAAATCCTTTCCTGGCAACGAGCTGAATAATGCCTGGGTAGAATCACTCTGCTCGCCAGACGGTCCCTGCGGTCGCAAGCTACTCACCAGCAAGGTCGAACTGCTGCGCTCGCAACGCAAACTTGGACAGCTGGAGACCCAGTCAGGGCTGACCCTGATCCAGATTAAAGAAGTTAACCGCCGCATGTCGATCGGCGAAGCCGGTGCACGCCGCGCCAAGAAAGAGATGGTCGAAGCGAACCTGCGCTTGGTTATCTCGATTGCCAAGAAATACACCAACCGGGGTCTGCAATTCCTCGACCTGATCCAGGAAGGTAACATCGGCCTGATGAAGGCGGTAGATAAGTTTGAATACCGCCGCGGTTACAAGTTCTCGACCTATGCGACCTGGTGGATTCGTCAGGCAATCACCCGTTCTATCGCGGATCAGGCGCGCACCATCCGTATTCCGGTGCACATGATCGAGACGATCAACAAGCTCAACCGCATCTCCCGCCAGATGCTGCAAGAGATGGGTCGCGATGCCACCCCTGAAGAACTCGCCGAACGTATGGAGATGCCTGAGGACAAGGTGCGCAAGGTCCTCAAGATTGCCAAAGAACCTATCTCGATGGAAACCCCTATCGGTGATGACGAAGACTCCAGCCTGGGCGACTTTATCGAAGATGCGATGGCTCACTCGCCGATAGACAGCGCTACCGGCGAAGGTCTGTGCGAAGCGACTCGCGATATCCTATCAGGCCTGACGGGACGTGAAGCCAAGGTTCTGCGGATGCGCTTCGGTATCGATATGAATACCGACCACACCCTCGAAGAGGTGGGCAAACAGTTTGATGTAACCCGCGAGCGGATTCGTCAGATCGAGGCCAAAGCGCTGCGCAAGCTACGCCACCCGTCCCGCTCAGACCACCTGCGCAGCTTCCTCGACGACTAACGTACCGCAGCACGCTTGAGTACTGAGGTAATAAAAAACCGGCTTTTAGCCGGTTTTTTTTGTGAGTTAGGCTTCAGCCTGACAATCTTCGCATCTTTCCCGCATTACTCAGCGATTAGCGACCCCGAAAGGGATATGCACCGAGGGCGATACGGAGGCGGCGGCATCGAGATGACCTCGCTGATCATCGAAAAAGATGTGCGGCGCCCAGATATCCAGGACCCGGCGCTTCTCGACGCCACCCAGGAAAAAGGCATCATTGACCATCAGACCCCAGCTACGCATGGTATTGATCACCCGCTCATGTGCAGGCGCACTGCGCGCCGTCACGATCGCCAGACGGAGCCTGGGCTTGTAATCAGAGTCCTGCTCCGCTCGGGCCTGCTCCTGCTTCTGAATCTGGGCGATCTTGGACAGGAACACCTGTAGCGGCCCCGGATTGTGGGGAACATCCGCATGCTCGACCTCATGCCGTTTAAACTGTTCCAGATCACCTTGCTGATAAACCGCTTCAGACTCGTCATCGGCAAGTACCCCATCAAAGTCAAACGCCAGGCGCAACTCCTCATCGTCGGCATCATCTTCGGCATCGTTTTCGGCATTAGATGGAAGCACCAACCCGGCAGGCAGGCCTAGCGCCATCGCCTGCTTTACATCCTCTTCGTTAGCACTCAGAAACAGGCTAATATTGAATGCCGGGATAAAGATATAAGGTGATCGCCCCTGCTGAAATACCGCGCGGGTGATCTCCAGGCCATAGTGCTCAATTGATTTAAAGACTCGCAAGCCGGTATCCGGATCGTTATGCGACAGCAGCACCACCTCGACGGGCGGGTTCGCTGGATTCAATTGATTTAATGCCAACAAGCGGCGCACAAAGGAATAGGCGACCCCCGGCTGAAGCGGCCTGTTCTGATGCTCACGCTGATAGGCCCGGTAAGCACGCTCGCCCTTCTCCTTAAACACCGCGTCAGACTGTTCCAGATCAAACAACGCACTGGAGGCCAGCCCGACCACCAGCCGGTTATCAATATCATATGCCATTACTGAAAATCCTATTGTTTACTCACCCGGTTACGGCCTTCACTCCTGGCCCTGTTTCCAGGAGACTGCCCGATCTGCACCCGCAGTCTGACAGAGGCGTCCTCCCCAGCCTATCAGCCTCGCACTCTGCTCCTATCATGACAGAGCCTTAGCACCAGAGTCGATACGAGCAGCCTCAGACCATACTCCGGCTGGAGGTAATATCCGCAAATGAGATAATCACGGCATAGGGCAGACGCTGATCATCATGACAGAGCGGCTCGGTATTAACGCTCAGCCAGATTCTCCCCCCCTCTAATCGATCCATCCCCACCACCTGATTCCGGCGCGGCTCGCCACGGGTGAGAGTGATGACCGACGGATACTGGTTCGCCGGCAACGGTTCCGCGTTCTCCGCATAGAAGCACACGCCACCCTGCCCTGGCCCCTGTTGCTGCATCACCTGCAGCGCCCCACCTAGGATCTGAGTCGCGGCAGGATTAAACATCTCGATGCGCCCACTGGCATCGCGCAGCAGCACCCCCAGGGACAGTGACTCCACCAGAGATTGGTTCCGATTTTCACTTTCTGTCAACCTGGCACTGACCCGCGCAAGCTCGGTCACATCCTGAATCGTGCCGATGCCACGTAACACCTTACCCTGAGCATCGAACTCAAACGTCGCCCGCTGGCGTATGCTCTTGATCGTTTTGTTGACGACGATTCGATGTTCGATATCGTAGGCATCACCCTCCAGCGCCGATAACCAGGCCTCGTCTAGCCGCTCCTGATCATGGGGATGAACAAAGCCTAGATATTGCTGATAATCCAACGCGCTGCCCGCCGCCAGCCCAAAAATACGGCAGGTTTCATCCGACCAGCTGAGCCTGCTGGTGGTGAAGTCCAACGCCCAGCTGCCGACATGCCCCAGACTCTGGACGCGATTAAGCGACTTTTCACTCTGACTCAGACGCTCCTTGAGGCCTCGGCTGACGGTGATATTTTCTTTCACCGCCAGATAGTGGCTCGGTACGCCGCTGTCATCAAGAATAGGCGTGATAGACACGGATTCCCAGATATGAGAGCCATCCTTGCACCTGTTGCAAAGTTCGCCATACCAGACCCCTCCCGACTCTAACACTCGCCACATCGAAGCGAAGATCGACGTGCTGGCCTGGTGACTGCGGAATAGCCGCGGATTCTGTCCCAGCACCTCCTCGAGGGCGTAGCCTGTGGTCCGCAACAGAGCCGAATTAACATACTCGATAGTGCCATCAAGGTCGGTAATCAACACCGAGACGGGGATCTGCTCAATCGCCGCCGATAAGGTTCGTAACTGACTTTCATGCGCGTTACGTTGGCCCGTATCGCGTATAAAGGCCAGATTGAAACCGCCTCCTGAACTTTCAACATAGTTCGTCACCACGTCCACCTTAAGCGGATGCCGATGCTTGGACAGGTGTGTGGTCTGAAATTGTAAGACGGTCTCCTGCTTTAGGCGCCCCCAATAGACCGGCAGCTGTTCCTCGACCACACCGGGATCGATGTCGCCCAGGGACATGCCCAGCATCTCTTCTACCGAGTAGCCCAGAGCGACGCAGGCGGCCTGATTGACATACACAAAGCGCCCCTGCTTATCGATCAAATACACCCCCATCGCCATATGATCGAGCACGAACTGAGCTTGGCTTGACCGATCTTCACGCTGCCGAATAACAGCGGCCTCGTCTGCCAGCAATAGCCGCAATTGCTCATAACGCCCGATCATCAGGATAACGCTCAGCCCCACCAGCACCGCCACCGCCAGGCCGCTAAACAACAGGATCCAGCCTAACGCCTGTCGCTTAGCGGCCTGGTAATGACCATCAGCCACCCGCTCCAGAATCCAGGTGCGTCCTGCGAACTCAATTTCGAAGCGCTGATCAAGCACAGGATTAACGACCTGCTGCGCCAGCCCCTGATACGGTTGGTATTTGAACTGCGGAGCAGAACCTGAGGCTCGAATCATGACCCCCTGCTCCGGATCGGTCACATCCAGTAAGCGATAGCTGATCCCTGGTATTGTCCGCGCATCCAGGATCTGTTCCAGCGCATACCCCAACCGCAACACACTCACTACAAAACCTTCCTGCCGCCCGACCTCGGGATCTGCCATCCCCTGGATCTCCACGGGCAAGCTCAACACCAGCCCGGCTCGCTCGCCCTCAGCCAGGGTCACAACTGTGCCAGCAGAAATCTTGCCGGTTTTCTGCGCCAACGCCAGCACCCGTTGGTGCACTGGACTGGAACTCAGGTCATAGCCCAGCGCTTGCTGGTTAACAGACATCGGCTCTATAAAGGCAACCGGAGCATAATCGTCACGCCTTGCCGCGACCCTGACGGCACCCTGTGGGCCCCGTTCGGTAATCTGGTAACCCGCAAATCCTTGCTGCTGCATCTTAGCTTCAAACTGAACCCGCCCTGACTCTGCCACCAGGGGACTCCATGACAACGCCTGGAGTTCTGGAGCCTGCGCCAAAAGCGGCCCAGCATAGATACGGAAACTTTCGCGGGAGACCTCCTGCGACGCCTTAAAGAAACTGCTCAGACTATAAAGCACGCTGACCTGCTCATCCCGCAGGTCGATTAACTGGCGGTGTAACTCGAGCCCCTCATGGCCAAACTGGTCGCTAATCCTCAGGTCCTCCCAGTAGCGGATAGTGCCGATGCAGCCCACCAACAACATCAGCACCAGGGACAAAGACAGCGTCAGCGGCCAACGCCTCTGCCGCCATTTCTGTTCCGATGGCGACAGCCAGGCCCATAATATAGGAGTGATAAACAACACGCCGATGGCGTCGCCCACCCACCAAGTGGTCCAGCTGAACAACAACTGTTCATCGCTGAGATGACCAGAAAACCACAGGATAAAAACGCCGCAACTGGCGCTGATCAGAGAGCCGACCAGACCACCCCAAAATAGAAAACGCAGCACCTCGGCCAAGCGCCGCAATGGATTGGGAAAACCCGCCAGCCGTTGCAATAAATACCCAGCCACCAGCGCCTGCAGCCCCGCGCCCAGAGCCATCAGTAGCGCCGCATCCCAGTGCCTACCTATACCCATGCTAAACAATAGGCTAGCAAAAAATATAGCAACGACGACCCCATAGCCATACAACAAAACCCCCGCCAGTGCTACACCCGCCGCAGGCCAGACCCCAGAGATCCCATCGGAAGAGAACGCCAGCAGCGACCCTAGCTCGGCACTGAGCAGGTAGGCCATAAAAATGAAACTGTTGGTTTTGATCAGACCTTTCATGATTGCGTTACGTTACCTAACTATATGAAGTGATAAGGCTGCAGACTCTCATACCAAGCCCGTCCAGGCAATTGATACGGTTCAGGTAACTTAAAACAACCAGCCACCTGACTGTTGTTAATCAATCACGATCATCTCTCTGCGGTGCGACCAACTGATGTCATACTCGAAACTCAATTCTCAATTTTCAATCCTCAATAACTCGCTGGATTCAGAACCTGCATGAAACAAGGCTTTTTACTCAGCAGACACAGCTGTGACCGCGGCAGCCAGACGGAGATATCCCTCTGGCTGAGCTCTCCCGAGGGCCCGGTGCAACTGCTTATTACCGGTGAGCGACCGCTATTTTTTGTGCGCCTGGAGGATAAGGAGCGAGTAACCGAGGTTATGGTTGCGGCGGGCCTGACGTTCGAGCTGCGTACGCTCAGCCTCAAAACATTCCAGCAACAGCCTGTAGCGGCACTGTACTTCCTGACCCTGAGGAGTTTTTACCAGGCTCAGGAGCTGCTGCAGAGCCAACAGTTAGCGCTGTTTGAAGGCGATATCCGCCTGCACGAACGCTACCTGATGGAGCGCTCCGCACGGGGTGCGATCGAATTCCAGGGCCAGAGTCGACAACGCCAGGGGTTTATCCAGGTGCAGGAGGTAAAGCTCAGGGGCGCAGATTTCGAGCCTCATTTCAACGTGGTCTCGATCGACCTGGAATGCTCTCCCAGCGGCGAACTCTATAGCATCGCGCTCTACGCCGAGGGGACAGAACAGGTACTGATGATCGGAGACTGGCAATCAGGGCACGGCGAGATCACCTGGGTCGCTGACGAGAAAGCCTTGCTACAGGCCTTCGAATATAGCCTGAGCACCTTGGATCCAGATCTGATCATTGGCTGGAATCTGGTTAATTTTGATTTTCGGTTGCTGCTCAGGCGCGCGGAGATCCAGGGGATTCGCCTGCGTCTAGGACGCGGTGGCCGCTACGCCAGCTGGCGGGATGCCAGGAATGATGCCAACACCGGGTTTGTCACCCTGCCGGGGCGCGTGGTGATCGACGGTATAGCCGCGTTGAAAACGGCCACCTATCAGTTCTTCAGCTTCAGCCTGGACGCTGTCGCCCGGGAACTGCTCGGGCGCGGCAAACTCTGCGACGCTGTCGACAATCCCGGGCAGGTCACTCGCCTGGCCAGCATCAGCCTGGATTTTATCCATAACAAACCCCGGCTTGCCGCCTATAACCTGGAGGACTGCCGACTGGTTTGGGATATTTTCCAGCACACAAAAATCCTGCCGTTTTTGGTCTTTCGCGCCCAACTCACCGGACTGGAACTCGATCGCAGCGGCGGCTCTGTGGCTGCCTTTAGCAACCTCTACCTGCCCAAGCTACACCGCAGTGGGTATGTCGCCCCCAACTTGCCTGAAGGCGGCGGACTGGCGAGCCCAGGCGGTTATGTGATGGATTCAGAACCGGGCCTGTATCGGCATGTATTGGTATTTGACTTCAAGAGTCTGTATCCCTCCATCATCCGCACCTTTAAGATCGATCCCCTGGGACTCGTAGAAGGCTTAGTCGAGCCTACGGATGCCATCGAGGGCTATCGCGGCGCCTGCTTCTCGCGTACAAGACACCTGCTCCCGGGAATTATTACCGCGCTGTGGAAGCAACGGGACCATGCAAAAACAACCTCCGACCACATCCGCTCTCAGGCATTAAAGATTCTGATGAACTCTTTTTACGGGGTGCTGGGTTCCGGTGGCTGCCGTTTCTATGACACCCGCCTGGCCAGCTCCATCACCTTACGCGGCCATGACATCCTCAAACAGACCACGCGCTGGATCGAGGAGCGCGGCCTGAGGGTCATCTATGGCGATACGGACTCGCTGTTCGTCCACCTTCATGGACAACCCAGCAATCAGGAAGCCGATGATCTGGGGCGGGACCTGATCGCCAGCATCAACCAGCGCTGGCATGCCCAGCTCCTAGAACAGTATGGGATAAGATCGCATCTTGAGCTGGAGTATGAAACTCACTTCGAACGGTTCCTGATGCCCACGATTCGCGGCAGCGACACCGGCAGCAAAAAACGCTATGCCGGACTGATTCGAGCCGCTGGCGGCGAGCAGCTTATTTTTAAAGGCCTGGAAGCGATTCGTAGCGACTGGACCGCGCTGGCCAAGACCTTTCAGAATGAGCTTTACCGGCTGATTTTTCATGATCAGGACCCCTCGGCCTATATCTGCAAGATCGTGGCGCAAACCCGCAATGGCAAGAGGGATGAGCAACTGGTATACCGCAAACGCCTGCGGCGTAACCTGAGCCTGTATGTCAAAAATAGTCCACCCCAGGTGCGTGCCGCACGGCTGGCCGATGCGCACAACGAACGCCAGGGCAAGGCGTTAAAATATCAGCATCGGGGAACCATCGCTTACGTGATAACGAGCACCGGCCCCGAGCCTCTGGAGTACCTGCAGAGTCCTATCGATTACGAGCACTATATCGACAAGCAAATCCGGCCTATTGCCGATGCGATACTGCCCTTCGTAGGCCTCTCCTTTGACAGCCTGACAGGTACTCAGAGGGAACTGTTTTAACGCCGCTGCGATACTGCCCACCCCTTATTGTAATCGGCCTCTCCTTTGACAGCCTGACAGGTACTCAGAGGGAACTGTTTTAACGCCGCTGCGATACTGCCCACCCCTTATTGTAATCGGCCTCTCCTTTGACA
>JBLHND010000028.1:0-30090 GCA_047622605.1 Motiliproteus sp.
GGAAATGTTCCGACAGCGGCGTGGCAAAGGGCAGCCATTCACGCACATCGGCGGTCCAGCCATGCAGGAATATGAGGGTTTGTCCCGGGCTGGATTGCTCGGGGCCGAGAGTAACGTAGTGGATCGGGCTGAGGTCGTGGGAGGTCAGGATTTCCATAAATTAAGGCTGCTGGGCTCCGTAGGTTTCGATGCAGTTAAGGGTAGGGGTTTCTGGTGCACTTGTAACTATTTAGAACAGGCATCGACTTGAATCAATCAAATAGCGAAAGTACAAGTGCTGAATAATTACGGGCGCTTTAGCCCTGTGTCTGTAGCGTCCTGCGAGCCTGGGTGTAGCGTCCCAGAATCGTTAAGGCGATGCCACCGAGGATCATCAGCGTCGCAATCACCAGGCGCCAGGAGACCGGTTCGGCTACAAAAATAACGCCACCCAGGGTCGCGATAACCGGCACCAGCAGCTGTATGGCTGCGGCCTGAGTGGTGCTGAGATCGGCAAGTACCCGATACCAGATGCTATAGCCGATGCCCGAGGTCAGCGCGCCTGAGGCGAGTGCCAGGATCACCCCGTTGCTGGTGATATGACCCTGATAGATACCCACTAGCAGCAGTACGACGGCGAGAGGCAGGGTGCGGACGAAATTGAAGGTGGTATCCGCCAGAGGATCGCTCGAACCCCGGCCTTTGAGGGTATAGCCTCCCCACGCCATGCCAGCCAGCGTCATCAGTCCGAAGCCTAGCAGCGAGGGGGTGCTCAGGTTTGGCAGCACCAGATAGATAAAACCGCTGAAGGCCAGGCCTAGTCCCAGCCATTCGCTGCTGCTTAAGCGGGTGCCGCCCACCAGGGTGACGATGATCATCGTCAGCTGTACGGCGCCGAACAGGATTAGTGCGCCTATGCCGGTATCGAGGCTGATGTAGGCGTACGAAAAGGCGATGGCGTAACTGAATAGGTAGAGCGCGGCCAGCCAGCTACCCGGCTTGGTTGAGGCGCTAGCTGAGGCGCTGGTTGAGCGCTCTGGGTGCGGTGGTTGTTGCTGAGTGTTAAGCCTGCGGCGGCGGTGATTGCGCAGCTGTAACAGCAGCATCAACATCATCGCCCCGGCGGCGAGCCGGATCAGGGTGAAACTGGCCGCATCTATTCCGGGCGCGTCGCCATCGATATCAAGCGCCAGGCGACAGAGTACCGAGTTGGCCGCGAGCGCGATCAGGGCGGTAGCGGTTAGCAGCAGGCTGGTTAGCAGTGATGTGGTCGAAGAGGGTTGGGGCATAACAAGGGTTGCCTGTAAGGGGCTGGAGGGTCCTGTATCGGCTCGGGGTCTGGATGTTTCGAGCGGACAGTTTAAACTAAGCCCGAACCATCCTGTACCTTATCAATAAAACTGTCTGGGAGTCTTCAGTGCCGACCATTACTTCACCCTGTATCAGAAACTGCTGCCTTGATGATCAGGATATCTGCGTCGGCTGCGTGCGCACCCTTGACGAGATCTTGCAGTGGGGCGCGGCGGATGATCGACGCAAGAGCCAGATCCTTGAGGCTATTTTGGAGCGTAAGAAGGCGCGCCTAACGTGTCTCGAGGAAAGGTCTACAGCTTCGTTAACTGCTAAACAGAAAGGATTTGATGCCGGTAAAAATGATCTCGGCAGCCATCGCGGCCAGGATCAGGCCGGTGATCTTGCTGAGGATATTTAAGCCGGTCTTGCCTAGAATCCGCTCCACCGCCGCCGACAGGTGCAGCAGGACCAGCAGGCCGGTCAGGGCCAGCAGCATCCCGCCGATTCCGTAGGCGAGTTCCAGTCCTTTGAGTTCTGCACCGAACACCAGGATGGCGCCTATGGTGGCCGGACCCACGATGGTCGGTATTGCCAGGGGCACCACCGAGACATCGTCGCGGGTCTCGTTGGGGACTCCGGCGTGCGAGCGCACCCCGTCTTTTACCAGACTGATGGCAGAAAGAAACAGCAGCGTTCCGGCACCGATGCGGAAGGAATCCAGGGTGATGCCCAGCAGCTCGAACATCGGCATGCCGAAGAAGAACAGCACCAGGCTGATACAAGCGGCCGAAAATACCGCGCGGTTGGCGATAGTGCGCTTTACGGCGGTCGATTCGTCCCGGGTCAGGGACAGAAACATCGATACCACGAAGAAGGGCGCGAACAGAATTGAGAATTTGATCCAGGCGGAGATAAGCAGCGTCATGATGTCTCTATTCAGCGTTTGAGGAGGGCGGGGAGCTTAGCATGATTTCGGCTATGGAGGCCTTGCTGGCTGCCGATATATCATTGGGCCTTAATCATCATCACCCAATAAACCCCAAAGGACATCCAGGACAGAGCCAGGAGCAGCCAGGGTAGCTTGTTACCGGTTGTAGTGTTAGACCCGGCGTTAGACCCGGTGCTGCCGGATGCAGGCGGTGTCCTAATCGCATTATCGCCACTGGTGGCGGCTGGGAGCGGGGTGGAGGCCTCTTTCTTGGCGCGTTTATTCTGCTCCCGTGCCTTGGCTTTTTGCTGCTTCTTGTAAACCTCGATCCCGTTCTCAATCCCTTTGGCGATCAGCTTGGTTTGGGCTTTGGTTTGCCCCGGTTTCTGGGTGCTGCGGGCGACGGCCAGGGAGTCGGCTTGGGTTTTTTCCGAGGGTGAATTCTGCTTGGCGTAGTGGACCATAAGGGCTCTCGTTGGCGGCTGTGGCTGAGTTGCAGGCGGCCAGGTCAGCCTAAAGGTTTTGAGGTGCTCGAACCAGTGCGGCCTGAGCGCTGAGTACTCTTAGAACCCCTTCGTTTACACAGGGGAGAAGTCAAGTGTATCATTCACGATTTATTGTGAATGACGTTAAGAGTGCACCGCATGAGCCAGTTAAGTAATGATCTGCAGCAGAACTACCTTGCCTTTATTGAAGGCATCAAGGCATCTGGAGAGGTCTGGGGCGTCACTACACCCGAGGGTTGGGTGGTCTGTGATTCCGAAGAATATGAAGAGACCGATGTGATCCCTTTCTGGTCCAGTGCAGAGGATGCTCAGGCGCAGTGCGCCGATGAGTGGGCCGAGAACGAGGTTAAATCGATCAGCCTGGCGGTCTTCGTGGAGCGCTGGCTGACCGGAATGGCCGAGGATGGGGTGCTGGTCGGACCTAATTGGAACGCCGAGATGGAAGGTCTGGAAGTTGAGCCTGAAGCGGTTGCCGAACAGTTGCTCGATTAAGGCGTTACGCCCTCTTTTCTGCCAGTACGGCGGGCGGGATCGGCCGTTTTTTTACGGTCGATGCCCCTATCACGGGTTAGCATCTCATTGACCCGTTCGTGATTAAGCGGGTCTCTGCCCTGAAGATATAGCTCTAGATGTTCGAGCTGGTCATTGCCCCAGAAGAGCTCCCCGTCGACGATAAAGGTCGGTACTCCGAAGACACCCTGAGCGATCGCCTGCTCGGTCTCTCTGCGCAACGCTATTTTTACGGCAGCGGTGTCGATCGCCGCCAGCCGCGCGGCCCCGTCGAATCCGGCACGGTTAAGGATAGCGGTTAGCTCTGTGGTTGAGCCGAGGTCGGCTCCCTGTGACCAGCCTGCGGAAAACAGTGCGCTGATCAGTTGCGGTTGCTGTTCGTGGCAAAGCTCGGCTAATGAGAGTCGCAGGGCAGGCAGGGGGTTGTAGGGGTGGTAGCGCGGCGGGTTGAATTCGAACCCCTGTAGCTGAGCATAACGGTAGCAGTATTTATAGAGTGCGGATTTTTTCGGGGGGATCTCAGCGGGCCCCAGTTGCCCCCAGTGATCGAGCAATTTGCCAAACACGACGGGATGAGGACGCAGCACAATGTCGAGTCGCTGGCAGAGAGGTTGAATCTGACGCCAGCTAAAATAGGCGTAGGGTGACAGGTAGTCAAAATAGAAATCAAGTGTGCGCTTGGTCATAGTGGCTCCTGCTGGTGAGGCTTGAGTGTGACACGAGCTTGTGCGGCTGTCGCTGTTATCATCTGCGCGCCCTGTTTGTTAGGGTCGCATGAGTGGGATGTGTTGCTGGGCGCTAGACCTGCTTACAGAGGTCTGCGCAGCGAGTCGCCCTAGGCTGTTCTATCGTCACTAACTGTATTGGAAGAGGTCTGGATGCGTTATTTTTCTGAAGCCTGTGAACGCAATAAGGCGGTGATTCTCGAACAGCTGCAGGCGCTGTTCAGTGACCGCAACGTGGTACTCGAGATCGGCAGCGGTTCTGGCCAGCATGCCCTGCATTTGGCCGCAGCCCTCGGCCACCTGCAATGGCAGCCCAGCGAGGTCGCTGGCAACCTCGCGGCTCTGGCGCATAATCTGTCTGAGGTTCGACTGAGTAATCTGATGGACCCCGTCTGTCTGGATGTCAGCAGCTCTGCGTGGCCTGCTATGCCGGTGGACGCGGTGTTTAGCGCTAATACGCTGCATATCATCAGCTGGGACGAGGTCGAGTGTTTTTTTGCCGGTGCCGCAAGGCTGCTGAGTACGGGTGGCAAGGTCGCGGTTTACGGGCCTTTTCGCTATCAGGGAGGCTATACCAGCGCGAGCAATGCGCAATTTGATCGGTCGTTGCGACAGCGAGATCCGCGCAGCGGTATTCGGGATGCGGAGGCGGTAGATTGTTTGGCCGCAGCCCAGGGGTTACAGCTGCTGGCCGATCTGACGATGCCCGCCAACAATCAGTTACGGCTCTGGAAAAAGGTATGAAAAGATTGTCAGGCTGAAGCCTAACCTACAAAAGAAACTCCTTGTGGGTTGGCAACGTCCGTTCCCGACGGACTTGCTGCACTTCCCACTTCCTTGTGGGTCGGCTTTTTGTGGGTTGGACTTTAGTCCAACAGTGCTAGCATGGTGCAGTGATCGTCAGGCTGAAGCCTAACCCACAAAAGAACAAAGCGCCCTCTCAGGGTCTGTCCCTTATTTCTCCCGACCCCTTTTTACTTTTCAGAAGAGCCTGTCACCTTGCTGATCGATCATCAGTCGCGCTTTACGCAGGCTGAACTCGGTACACTCCTGTAGGTTGCTCATCTCGTCGGCGCGGATCAGCTGGTGGGTCTGTTCTCCCTTGCTGATGGTCGCCGCAACGCGGTAGAGGTTGCCTTTCTTGATGGGCGCGGGGGTGATCAGGAAGCCTTGGTAGGCTTCGGCTTCGGCTTGTGCGGCTGCAGGTGCCGTTGTGTTGGCGGTAGTCTCGCCGAAAAATCCTTTTAAAACATCCAGTAAGCTCATCGCTATTGCCTCGTTAGCTGTTCGGGTTCCGCGTCTGGATCGCTGCCTCAGTCACCTCGGGGCCGGGAGTGTAAGCGGTAAATCTAATTAGCATACCGAACAGCGGGTGGTCCAGATAGTGCAGTTCGTTGCGACTCATCCGTCGGGATTGATCCAGCGGCACCCTCAGGTACCGCGGTTCGGGCACTGGGGGCTGGAGTGCCTGCAGTGGCTCGATCGATAGCGGTCTTGTTGCTGCGGGTGGGGTGGTTGTAGCGGTGTCAGGCTTGGGCTGCGTGTTTACGGAGGCGCTGGCTAGGGCTTGGATGGCGCCAGGCTTGAGTGGCGTGTTTACGGAGGCGCTGGGCAGGGCTTCGATGGCGCCGGGATGGCGAGGTTGCCACTCGGGAGGAAGGGGCAGGGTGAGATAGAGGTTGGGTCGCAGATGGATATAACGACTCAGAGAGAGGCGGATGTCCCCTTCGAGCTCGAAGTAATCAGGTGCCAGGCGCTCGCCGCCACGGATCACTATCGAGCGCGCCTGGTTTTTTTCGTGAACCGGTTGGCGCCATTGACCCTCAAATAAGATCCGGTGGCCCTGGCGTTCGAGCTGGCGGATGTCGATCGGCGGGATCGGTTCCTTGGCTTCGAGTGGCTGGCTTAGCTGCCGTTTATTTAATAGGGTAAAGGCGCCATCGCGATACTCCTGACGCCGTGGCGGTGCTAACTCCCGCGCCAGTCCGGAATTGGTGGCGAGGCGGCTGTCGGCACTTAATTTGCCGCGTTCTGGTGACTCAAAGCCGGCGCTGGGTCGGAGCCGAATGGCGTTGGGGGTGAAGGTGGGTAGTAGCTGCTCCTGCCAGTACTCGGCCTGGAGGGGCTGCTGCGGTTGCGTGAAGACCACCAGTTCGATCTGATACCAGTTGGGTTCTTTGCCAGGCTCTTTATCCGGCGCTGCGGCGACGGTCGCCGCAGCGGTCAGCCCGAGTAGCGCCGAGCCGCAGAGTCCAACGCCGAGCCGCGACAGGGCCGGGCTTAGTGTCGCCCGGCTTGCTGTGAGCAGGCTGAGGGTGGCTGTGCGTCGGGTCTGTAGCCAGGTCATGGAGGCCCCTCTCTGAGCTGTGATCATGTTGCATTTTTCCCGGGTGATATCTGTTGCAGCAACCGCTCCAGTGCCTGAAAGCGGAGTTCTGGTGTCTGCATGTCGAGTTTGAATTTAAACCGGTTGCCGCCTTCCAGTCCATAGTGTTGCGGCTGGGTTTGGACCAGCTTGACCAGCACCAGGGTATCGACATGGGTCTCGGGTGCAAATTCAAAGCGGCCGCTATCGGTCCCCGCCTCTATTTTACTGATCCCCAGCAGCTGCGATTTGAATTTGAGTTGGGTCTGGCGGAACAGGTTTTTAAGCGGTTCTGGCAGGAGTCCGAAGCGATCGATCATCTCGACCTGCAACTCCTTGAGTTGATTTTTGTTCTTGGCGCCCGCGATCCGCTTGTACAGGACCAGTCGGGAATGCACATCGGGGAGATAGTCGTCTGGGATCAGTGCCGCCAGGTGCAGGTTGATGTCGGCGCCATGGCGTAGTGGCCGATCCATTCCCGGGGTCTTACCGGCCTTGATCGATTCTATCGCCTCTTCTAAGAGTTCCATATACAGGGAGTAACCTATCCCCTCCATCTGGCCGCTTTGTTCGTCTCCCAGCAGTTCGCCAGCGCCCCGAATCTCAAGATCATGGGTGGCGAGGGTGAAGCCGGCGCCGAGGGTGTTGGCGGCCTCGATCGCCTCCAGGCGTTTGATGGCATCGCCAGTCATCGCTTTCTGGTGTGGCGTCAGCAGGTAGGCATAGGCCTGGTGGTGCGAGCGGCCAACCCGGCCACGAAGCTGGTGTAGCTGTGCCAGGCCAAACTTGTCGGCCCGTTCGATGATGATGGTGTTGGCATTGGGAATATCGATGCCGGTCTCGATAATGGTGGTGCAGATTAGCACATTAAAGCGCTTGTGATAGAAGTCTGACATCACCTGTTCGAGTTCGCGCTCGCGCATCTGCCCGTGGCCGACGGCGATCCGGGCTTCAGGCACGAGCTCTGCCAGTTCGCGCGCCAGGTTGTCGATGGTCTTGACCTCGTTATGGAGGTAGTAGACCTGACCGCCGCGCAGCAGTTCGCGTAGGATAGCTTCCTTAGTCAATGTCTGGTCTTTTTCGCGGATAAAGGTCTTGACCGACAGCCGGCGTGGCGGCGGGGTGGCGATGATCGAGAGATCGCGGATGCCCGCCATCGCCATGTTCAGGGTGCGGGGAATGGGGGTGGCGGTCAGGGTGAGGATGTCGACATTGGCGCGCAGGGCCTTGATCTTTTCCTTCTGCGCGACACCGAAGCGGTGCTCTTCGTCGATGATCAGTAGTCCCAACGACTTAAAGTCGATACCGCTGGAGAGCAGCTTGTGGGTGCCGATGACGATGTCCACCCGGCCCTCGGTCAGGCCTTTAAGGGTCTTGTTGGTTTCACTGGTGCTGCGGAAGCGCGACAACACCTCGACCGTTATCGCCCAGTCGGCAAAACGGTCGGCGAAGGTCTGATAATGCTGCTGGGCCAGGAGGGTGGTGGGTGCCAGAATAGCCACCTGGTGGCCATCCTGGGCCGCAATAAAGGCGGCACGCAACGCCACCTCGGTCTTGCCGAAACCGACATCACCACAGATCAGCCGATCCATCGGCGTGTTGCTGGTCATATCGCGAATCACCGCCAGGATCGCCTGCTCTTGATCCGGGGTCTCCTCAAACGGGAAGTCATCGGCGAAGATCGCATAATCGGCCTCGTTGAGTTTGAATTGACGGCCTTTGCGGGCAGCCCGGCGGGCATAGATGTCCAGGAGTTCGGCGGCGGTATCGCGAATCTTCTCCTGCGCCTTGCTGCGGGCGCGGCTCCAGGTTTCGCTGCCCAGCTTATGTAACGGTGCCTGAGCATCAGAGGCGCCCGAGTAGCGTGAGATCAGCTGCAGCGAGGATACCGGGACATACAACTTGGCGCCGTCGGCATATTCCAGGGTCAGGAATTCATTGGCCTGGCCGTCTAAATCCAGAGTCTGGAGGCCGAGGTAGCGGCCGATGCCGTGTTGATCGTGAACCACCGGTGCCCCCGTCTGGAGTTCGGTCAGGTTACGGAAGATTAGATCGGCGTTGTCGGTGGTTTTCTGGCGCCGCCGGTGCTGCATCACCCGGTGCCCGAATAGCTGGGTTTCGGTGATCACCTCTAGGTGTTGGTCGTGCAGGATCAGGCCGCTGCTCATTGGCCCGACCAGGATGGAGAAGGGGGCATCGCTCTCGACAAACTCGGACCAGTTGCGCGCCGTTTTAGGGTGGATCTGGATCCGCCCCAGCAGCTCTAGCAGAGTCTCGCGGCGCCCCGCAGATTCGGCGATAAACAGTATCCGGTTTTGGCTGTTCGCCAGGTGCTGCTGCAGGTTGTTGAGCGGATTGTCCGCCTTGGCGTTGACCGGCAGTTCGGGAGGGACCGTCAGTGCCAGTGCAAAGCCGCCTTTGCGCAGCTCGCCGTTGCCGAGCTTGTTGTAGTCCGTGCGGGCCAGGGGCTTGAGCTGGCCGAACAGAGTCTCGACCGGGATAAAGGCCTGGTGGGGCGGCAGGATGGGGCGCTGGATATCATGGCGGCGGCTTTCATAGCGGCTCTGGATCTCGTCCCAGAACTCCCGGCAGCTCTGATTAAGATCCTGTTCGGTAATGATTTGGGTGCTGCCGGGCAGATAGTCCAATAGCGAGTCGGTCTGCTCGAAAAACAGCGGCAGGAAATATTCGATCCCGGCGGGCGCTATGCCATCGCTGACATCCTGATAGACAGAACACTTGCGCGGATCGACATCGAAGCGCTCTCGCCACTGCTGACGAAAGCGTGCGATCGCCTCTTTATCGAGCGGAAACTCACGCGCGGGCAGCAGTCGAATCGATTCTATTTTATCGATCGAGCGCTGGCTGTCGGGGTCAAAGCTCCGCAGGGTGTCGATTTCGTCATCGAGCAGGTCGATCCGGTAGGGGAGTTCCGAGCCCATGGGATAGATGTCGATAATCGAGCCGCGCACCGCAAATTCACCGTGTTCGTAAACCGTATCGACGGCGCGGTAGCCGTAAGCGGTCATGTCAGAACGCAATTGCGCTAGGTCGAGCAGTTGGCCTTGCTCCATGACCAGGCTGTTGGCGGCGATAAAACTCCGTGGCGGCAGTTGTTGCAGCAGGGCTGTTGCGGGGACGATCAGGATTCCCTGTTTGCTCTGCCCGCCCTGTACGCGCTGCAAGAGCCTGTTGAGACAGGCCAGCCGCTGGGAGGTGATATCCTGGTGCGGAGAAAAGGTATCGTAAGGCAGGGTTTCCCAGTCGGGAAAATTAAGCAGATCCAGGCCGGGCAAGTAAAAGCCGACCTCCGCCTCCAGCTGCATGGCGGTTTCGACATTCCGGGTGACCACCAGGGTGAGTTCCGCGTGGCTCGCAGCCAGTTCGGCAATCAGCAGGCCGCTGGCGCCGCCACAGAGATTGTCGATGTAGCGGGTTTTGCCTGGCGATGCGTCGGGCATCCTGGGGGTCAGAAGCAGTTTCATTAAATATCAGGCCAGTAACAAGGTGGAGTCGCATTGTAGCGGCTGGCGGAAGGATCGCCAACGGGGAGCGTTATTGTCATGTGATTGCGGTTATGCAATTGCGGTGGCGGATGTTCGCTATTGCTGCGCTGAATGTCGCCAGTTGCCGGGTGTGTGAGTCTCAGGTCCTGCGGCGATAGGTTTGATCGAAAGGGGGTAAAAGCGCATAATACGGCCTCAAATTTTTCCTTCTGACGCCCTTGGAGTAGCCCCTGTGAGTCAAGAAAAAGTCTTTGCAGATTGGAAAGCACGTGAAGCTGTCGCTGAATCCATGATCCCCGTTATTGGTCGCCTCTACCGTGACCGTGAAATCGAATCCTCTATCTACGGCAAGATGATCATTAATCGGTCGGTTGTTAACATCCTCAAGGCGCATAGGTATGTGCGTCAGGTCGAGGGTGAAGAGTTGTCTGTGCATGAGACCTATCCGGTCGTGCAGGCGATCAGTAAGATGGATCTTGAGCGTGCCCATATCGATATCGGCAAGCTGGCCGTTAAGTTCCGTAAAGAGAGTGGTAGTCTCTCCCTCGAAGATTTTTTACAGCGGGAGCTGTCCGGTGCGCTTAAAAACGGTACTGAGACCCAGCCGACCGATGTGATTCTGTACGGTTTTGGCCGTATCGGGCGTCTATTGGCGCGACTGCTGATCGAAAAGACCGGGGGTGGTCATGCGCTACGTCTGCGCGCCATCGTCGTTCGTGGTGGTGGTGCGGGTGATCTCGAGAAGCGCGCCAGCTTGCTACGGCGTGACTCGGTGCATGGCTCCTTCCTGGGGACCATCATCGTTGACGAAAAGAACAATACCCTGATCGCTAACGGTAATGTCATCAAGGTGATCTATGCCGATGCGCCCGATACCATCGACTACACCGCGTACGGTATCAATAATGCGGTGGTGATGGATAATACCGGTAAGTGGCGTGACGAAGAGGGCTTGTCGCTGCACCTGCGCGCTACCGGTGTCTCTCGCGTCATTCTGACCGCTCCGGGCAAGGGTGTTAAAAATATCGTTATGGGTGTTAACACTCAGGATATTACCCTGGATGACAAGATCTTGTCTGCGGCGTCCTGTACCACCAATGCGATCACACCGATCCTGAAGGCGGTGAATGATAAGTTTGGGGTTAAGAACGGTCACGTTGAAACCGTTCATGCTTATACCAATGACCAGAACCTGATTGATAATTACCATAAGGGTGATCGTCGCGGACGCTCGGCTGCGCTGAATATGGTGTTGACCGAGACGGGTGCGGCTAAGGCGGTTTCCAAGGCGCTGCCTGAGATGGAAGGCAAGTTAACGGGAAATTCGATTCGAGTCCCTACGCCTAACGTCTCTATGGCAATTCTGAACCTCAACCTGGAAAAGGGCACCACCCAGGAAGAGATGAATGATTACCTGCGCCATATCGCGCTGCACTCAAATTTGCAGAAGCAGGTCGACTACAGCAACTCTCCTGAGGCGGTCTCTTCCGACTTCGTCGGTTCTCGCGCTGCGGGTATCGTCGATGGTCTGGCAACGATCGTCAGCGGTGATTCCTGTGTGCTCTATGTCTGGTATGACAACGAGTTTGGCTACAGCTGCCAGGTAATTCGTATGCTGCAGCATATGACGCAGACGGCACTGCCCGCTTACCCGATCGAGGGTTAGTCGCGTAGAGCGGGTTAAAAAACCGCCCTCAGGCGGTTTTTTTTGGCGATGTCCCTGTGGGTTGGCAGCTGAATGCTCCTGCAACAGCTGCACGCCCCACATCCCTGTGGGTTGGCGTTTTGTGGGCTGAGTGTATCCCAACAATGCGGGTGGTTTTGCAGGTAATGAGGAAAAGCCTTGGCTCCTGTGAAAATACTGGGTTTGAAGAGAGATATAAGCCTTTGGGTTAGTAGAAATTTAGGGGCTTGGTCTTTATAATTACGCGATTTTTTTAATTGGGTCTAGATAGAGAAAAAAGCGGAGCCTGCTGTTGGGATCCCTTTTTTTCTCTATAAGACTCTGAAATATAGAGCTTTTGATTGGGTGAGGCGCATGATCAGGATCACAAAGGGTCTGGATCTACCTATAGCCGGAGCACCGAAGCAGACCATAGTTAATGGTCCGCAGGTGAACTCAGTGGCCATCATTGGATCTGATTACATCGGCATGAAGCCGACGATGTCAGTCCGTGAAGGCGATCGAGTTAAACTCGGCCAGGTGATTTTTTCCGATAAAAAAACGCCCGGTGTCAAATTCACCGCTCCTGCCAGTGGAGTGGTGTCGGCGATTAACCGTGGCCAGAAACGTGCTTTGCAGTCGGTCGTCATCGATGTCGATGGTGATGAGGCTGTAGAGTTTGCTACCTACGATGCCGCGAAAGTAACGCGTGAACAGGTCGTTGAAAACCTGGTTGAGTCGGGCCTGTGGACCGCGTTACGCACGCGTCCGTACAGCAGGGTCCCGTCGCCTGAGAGCGCGCCTAACTCAATCTTTATTACCGCCATGGATACCAATCCGCTGGCCGCTGATCCGGTGGTGATCATCGCCGAGCACAAGCAAGCCTTCGTCGCCGGCCAACAGATCTTGTCCAAGCTGGTGCAGGGCAAGCTGTTCGTCTGTAAGGCGGCTGGTGCCGAGGTGCCTGCTGCGGCAGAAGCGACGGTGCAGGAGTTTAGTGGTGTACACCCGGCCGGTAATGCGGGTACTCATATCCACTTTCTGGATCCTGTGGGCGAGCATAAAACGGTCTGGACGATCGGCTATCAGGATGTGATTGCCGTGGGCAAGCTGTTTGAGACCGGGGTCCTGTGGACGGAGCGCGTCGTCGCTTTAGCCGGTCCTCAGGTTCCTGAGCCCATTCTGATTCGTACCCGGCTGGGTGCTAATACCGATCACCTGGTTGCGGGTCTGGTCAGGGATGCGGATAACCGGGTTATCTCCGGTTCTATCTTTAATGGCCGCACCGCCGAAGGCACTCTGGCCTATCTGTCACGTTATGCTGTCCAGGTCAGTGTGCTGCTCGAAGGTCGCTCGCGCGACTTTATGGGTTGGGGCGCTGCCGGCGCTGAAAAGCACTCGCTACTCAATATCGTCACCGGTAAGTTGAACGTCGGTAAGTTGTTCAGCTTTACCACGACTACCAACGGTTCAGAGCGAGCGATGGTGCCTGTCGGACAGTTTGAAGAGGTGATGCCGCTGGATATCCTGCCCACTCAGTTGCTGCGTGCGCTGGTGGTGGGTGATATGGATGCGGCGATCGCACTGGGCGCTCTGGAGTTGGAAGAGGAAGATCTGGCACTCTGTACCTATGCCTGTACCGGCAAGTACGAGTATGGCGTGATTCTTCGCGACAACCTGACCAACATCTTGAAGGAGGGCTAATTCGTGAGCATCAGAAATATTCTCGACAAGATGGAGCCGCATTTCCATAAAGGCGGTAAATATGAAAACTGGTATGCGCTCTATGAAGCAGTAGATACCATTTTTTACACGCCGGGCCAGGTGACTAAGACCGGAGCCCATGTCCGCGATATGGTCGACCTCAAGCGGATGATGATTCTGGTATGGATCTGTACCTTTCCTGCTGTTTTTGCCGGTGCCTACTTCCTGGGTCTCCAGGCGAACACCGCCATGGCGGCGATGGGGCTCACCGAGGCCGAAGGCTGGCGTGGCGCGATTATCGATGGCCTTGCCGGACATAATCCTCAGAGTCTGTGGGATAACTTTATCTACGGCTTCGTCTACTGGCTGCCTATCTACCTGACCACTTTTATTGTGGGTGGTTTCTGGGAAGTGCTGTTTGCGATGAAACGTGGCCACGAAGTCAACGAAGGTTTCTTCGTGACCTCGATCCTGTTCGCGTTGATTCTGCCCCCGACTGTCCCGCTTTGGCAGGTCGCGCTGGGTATCAGCTTCGGCGTCGTGATCGGTAAAGAGATCTTCGGTGGTACCGGTAAGAACTTCCTTAATCCGGCGCTGGCGGGTCGTGCCTTCCTATTCTTTGCCTATCCGGCACAGCTATCAGGGAATACGGTCTGGACGGCGGTCGACGGCTTTGCGGGCGCAACCCCTCTGGGTCTGGCGGCTGCTGGCGGTGTGGAAGAAATCTTGGCTAACAACATCACCTGGATGGATACCTTTATCGGTAATATCCAGGGTTCTGTCGGTGAGGTGAGTACCCTGGCGATCCTGATCGGGGGTGCGGCGCTGCTGTTCTTCAAGATTGCGGCCTGGCGGATTGTTGCCGGGGTCATGGTCGGCATGATAGCGACCTCGTTGCTATTCAACTTTATAGGTTCCGATACTAACCCGATGTTCGATCTGCCGTTCTGGTGGCACTTCTCCCTGGGTAGTTTCGCTTTCGGCATGATCTTTATGGCGACCGATCCAGTGTCGGCTTCAATGACGAATACCGGCAAATGGTACTTCGGCGGGCTGATCGGCCTGATGGTCGTGCTGATCCGGGTGGTCAACCCTGCCTTTCCCGAAGGCATGATGCTGGCCATTCTGTTTGCCAACCTGTTTGCACCCTTGATCGACTACTTTGTGGTCCAGGCCAACATCAAGCGGAGGATGTTACGCAATGTCAGCTAATAACGACTCTATCTCCAAGACGCTGATCGTTACGATCTCGCTCTGTGCTGTCTGCGCGGTGCTGGTATCGGTGGCAGCGGTTGGTCTTAAGCCCTTGCAGGTTGCCAACAAGGAATTGGATAAGAAAACCAATGTTCTGGCTGCGGCTAATATCGATGCCACCGGTAAAGATATTAACGAGCTGTTCGACAGCTCTGTCGTCGCTCGAGTATTGGATCTTCAGACGAATACCTGGGCCGATGATATCGACCCGACGACCTACGATGCACTGAAGGCCGTCAAGGATCCCGCGCGGACGATCACTCTGACGCCTGCCGAAGATCTGGCCGATATTAAGCGCCATGCTCGCTACAAGACCCTGTATATGGTCAAGGATGGCGATACGGTTGAGACGCTGATCTTGCCGATTCATGGCAAGGGGCTCTGGTCGACGCTCTACGGTTTTATGGCGCTGGAAGGCGACTTTAATACGGTGGTAGGACTGGGCTTTTATGCGCATGCCGAAACACCAGGCCTGGGCGGTGAGGTCGATAATCCGCGTTGGAAGGCATTGTGGCCAGGCAAGGAAGTCTATGCCGGCGATAATACCGAGCACGCGGCTCTCGCTCTGATCAAGGGGACGGTCGATCCTACCAACAAGGATGCTGTTCATCAGATCGACGGTCTTGCAGGCGCGTCTCTGACCTCTAAGGGGGTGACCAATCTCGTTGAGTTCTGGCTGAGCGAGAACGGCTATTCGCCCTTCCTAGCTAAGCTGCGTAAGGGTGAGGTGTAATCATGTCTAAAGTAACTGCTAAAGAAGTCGTCTTAGCACCGATCGTCAGGAACAATCCTATCGCTCTACAGATCCTGGGTATCTGTTCTGCGTTGGCGGTCACCAGTTCGCTGAATGTGGCCCTGGTCATGGGTATCGCGGTAACGGTAGTAACAGCATTTTCGAATCTGTTTATCGCTGCTATCCGCAACCATATTCCGGGTGCTATCCGTATCATCGTGCAGATGGTTATTATCGCGTCCCTGGTTATCGTGGTCGATCAGGTGCTCAAGGCCTATGCCTATGGGCTCTCCAAACAGCTGTCGGTATTCGTCGGTCTGATCATCACCAACTGTATCGTTATGGGGCGTGCCGAAGCCTTCGCCATGAAGAACCCTCCGGGGATCAGCTTTATGGACGGCATCGGTAACGGTCTGGGCTATACGGCCGTGTTGGTGTTTGTCGGTGTGGTGCGCGAGCTGCTGGGATCAGGTTCACTGTTTGGCATCGAGATCTTCGCGCTGGTTAACAATGGTGGTTGGTATGTGGCTAACGGTTTGATGCTGTTACCGCCGTCTGCGTTCTTTATCATCGGTCTGATGATCTGGGGTCTTCGTACCTGGAAGTCCAATCAGGTGGAAGCGGCTGAATTCATCATAGCCCCCAACACCAAGTAAGCAGAGGCGAATAAACGATGGAACATTATATTAGTTTGCTGGTTCGGGCTATTTTCGTCGAGAACATGGCGTTGGCCTTCTTCCTGGGGATGTGTACCTTTATCGCTATCTCCAAGAAGGTGCAGACCGCGATGGGTCTGGGCGTGGCGGTTATCGTGGTGCTGGGTCTTACAGTACCTATCAACAATTTGATCTATAGCTACCTTTTGGCCGACGGAGCGCTGGCTTGGGCCGGTTTGCCGGACGTTGATCTGAGCTTTCTGGGTCTGATCTCCTACATAGGCGTAATCGCTGCCGTCGTACAGATCCTGGAGATGTTCCTGGATAAGTATGTACCGGCGCTCTATAACGCTCTGGGCGTGTTCCTACCACTGATCACCGTTAACTGCGCCATCATGGCCGGTGCGCTGTTCATGGTAGAGCGCGACTATAACTTCGGTGAGTCGGTGGTTTATGGTGTCGGTGCGGGTTTGGGATGGGCTTTTGCGATCACTGCTCTGGCGGGTATCCGCGAAAAGCTGAAGTATAGCGATGTGCCTCAGGGTCTTCGCGGGCTGGGCATCACCTTTATCACGGTGGGCCTGATGTCTATGGGCTTCATGTCCTTCTCTGGAGTGCAGCTGTAAAGCTGCACCTGCTCGAACAAGCAAAGGTTAAACGAACATGGAAATTATACTCGGTGTAATCATGTTCACGACTGTGGTTCTGGCCTTGGTTGCGGTGATCTTATTCGCCCGCTCCAAAATGGTTAGCTCCGGAGACGTGACCATTGAGATCAATGGGGATCCAGAAAAAACGATCAAAGTGCCGGCCGGCGATAAGCTGCTCCAGACCCTTGCAGGTCAGGGTGTCTTCCTATCATCCGCGTGCGGTGGTGGCGGTACCTGTGCTCAGTGTAAATGTATCATCACTGAGGGCGGTGGCGAGATGCTGCCGACCGAAGAGGGTCACTTCAATAAAGGCCAGAAGCGTGAAGGCTGGCGGTTGTCGTGTCAGGTTGGCGTTAAGCAGGACATGAAGATCGAGGTCGAAGACGAAGTCTTTGGCGTTAAGAAGTGGGAATGCACCGTCGAGTCCAACCCCAACGTGGCCACCTTTATCAAAGAGCTGACCCTGCGTCTGCCCGAAGGTGAGAGCGTTGATTTCCGCGCCGGTGGTTATGTCCAGCTCGAATGCCCGCCGCATGTTGCTGCCTACAAGGACTTCGACATCGACGAGGAGTATCACGCGGACTGGGATAAGTTCAACATCTGGCGCTATGTGTCCAAGGTTGACGAGACCGTTATTCGTGCTTACTCGATGGCTAACTACCCCGATGAGGTCGGTGTGGTTAAGTTCAACATTCGAGTAGCGACCTCGCCACCCGGACGTGACGATCTGCCACCCGGTCAGATGTCCTCCTATGTGTTCGGCCTCAAGCCGGGTGACAAGGTCACGGTATACGGTCCCTTCGGTGAGTTTTTCGCCAAGGATACCGATGCCGAGATGATCTTTGTCGGCGGGGGTGCCGGTATGGCGCCGATGCGTTCACATATCTTCGATCAGCTCAAACGCCTGCATTCTAGCCGTAAGATCTCTTACTGGTATGGTGCTCGTTCGATGCGCGAAGCCTTCTATGGCGAAGATTTCGACCAGCTGGCCGCCGCTAATGAGAACTTTACCTGGCATCTGGCGCTGTCTGATCCTCTTCCCGAGGACAACTGGACCGGTCACACAGGCTTTATCCACAATGTACTGTTCGAGAACTATCTGAAGGATCACGAGGCGCCCGAAGATTGCGAATTTTACATGTGCGGACCGCCCATGATGAATGCTGCGGTCGTTAAGCTGCTCGAAGATCTGGGCGTTGAGCATGACAACATCCTACTTGATGACTTCGGGGGTTAATTAACTCCGCAGATGATGATCTCATTTATCTCATACCGGATAGTAGCACTGCTGGCTTTGGCCGCAGTGCTGCTCACCGGCTGCAGCAACGGCGACCCTCGGGTCGCCGTTCATGCTTTAACCGGCAGCACCATGGGGACCAGCTACCACATCAAGGTAGTCGCTCCCCAGGCTCTGGATACGGCGCTCCTGAATCAACGCATCAAAGCGGTACTCGATCGAATCGAGTACCGCATGTCGACCTACCGTGAGGATTCGGAACTGAGCCGCTTTAATCGCTCGGTCCCCGGAGATCCCTTTAGCGTGTCGGCAGAGACCGCCACAGTGGTTGCGCTGGGATTGCAGGTCAGCCGGCAAAGTGAGGGTGCCTTCGATATGACGGTGGGGCCGCTGGTCAATCTGTGGGGCTTCGGGCCCGATAAGAGTATCACCCATACGCCTGATCCGGAGGTGATCTCCGCAGGGCTAAAGCAGGTGGGTTATCAGGCGGTGACTGTCCAGGCAGGGCCGCCCGCTTTGCTGAAGCAGGCACCACGCTATCTGGATCTGTCGGCGATCGCCAAGGGCTATGCGGTCGATCAGGTCGCGGAGCTGCTCAAACCCGAGTTTAGCGGTTTTATGGTCGAGGTCGGTGGTGAGCTGCGCCTGCATGGCAGCAAGCCCGACGCTGAACCCTGGCGTATCGCGGTGGAAACCCCCGATGCCTCAACGCGTACTATCCAGCGGGTGGTCGAGGTGGGCGATAATGCCATAGCGACCTCCGGAGACTACCGTAACTATTTTGAAGAGGCTGGGGTGCGCTATTCGCATACCCTGGATCCAGCCACCGGCCGTCCTATCAACCATCGACTGGCATCGGTAACCGTGATCGATCCTTCCTGTGCCCGTGCCGATGCGATGGCAACGGCCCTGATGGTGCTGGGTGATAAAAAAGGATTGCTGTTAGCCGAAAAATTGGGACTTCATGCTTTTTTTCTTGTCAAAAGTGCTGAAGGCTTTGTCGAGAAGCAAACTTCAGGATTTGGCCAGTTTTTAAAGCCGCTGAACCCTTAACGAACCTTAGAGATCTGAGAGAGGACTATCATGGCAACATTTTTTATCGTATTTGCAGTATTTATGCTGGTCATAGCGGCGAGCTCCGTCGGCGTGCTGATGGGACGCAAGCCCATTAAAGGCTCCTGCGGTGGTGTCGGAGCGGCACTGGGTGAAACCGATTATCTGTGTCCAGTGTGCGGCGATGATCCTAACCTCTGTGAAAAAGAGCAACAGGCTAAAGCCGACAAGTTCGCTGCGGCCGATGCCTTGAGCTACGAAGTGACGGTTAAGAGCTGAGGTTTTTCCTTGATACTCTGTTCCAGAAGAATAGCGAGTACACAACACTAGGGAGGCTGTCAGCCAGTTGCTCTGGGCGTTCTTAGTACTCGTTAACCATCCATTCATTTATTCCCCCTTTTATTCATTGTTCGGCGCATCCTCGGTCAGTCTGTATACAATAACTTGACATTAATAATCAATATATTATTAATATAACGTTACATAGTTATCCGTAACAAGATTAGTGACTGTTGTCTGCTGGTCGAGCAAGGCAGTCAGGTAACGCGCGGTACTCCGGCCGCCGCGGAGGGCGTGTGCTGGCGAGATCAGCTGTTATTTTGGGGGTTGATTTCGGAATCGGCCGTTATCTGGCGTTGACAGCGCTGAGGCGTGAACAGGGTTTTATGGAACGGCAAAATTACAGGGCTCGCAAGGGCACCCTCCAGCTCCCCAATCCCGACAACCGGATACCAGCAGGACTCAAATGCCATGTGCAGCTCTGAGGACTCTTCGCGGTCAGCCGCTGCTGCAGGCAATCAACATCTCGCATCGTTCCCTGTAGTGCGGCCTGTAGTGATGGCCTGTTGTGCAGGGTGCCTTTAAGGACGTAGGTATGCCGTTGTCGTCGGGAACGAACAGCGGCCCCACCAGCGCTCAACGGAGGTTTTGTAGATGGGTTGCCTTACCTGAGTGATGCTGGCGGTGCGAATATTTCGTATATTGCGCTTAGTATTGTGGAAATCTAAAATTTTTACCGGCGATGTCGCCGATACTAACTATGATAGCTGGAATGCACAACTCAGTGCAGCCTTAGAACGTAGTTATCAGGGTAGTGAAAAAACCTCGATGACGCCCTAGGTCCATGCCAATTATAGTTGCGTGGATGTCGAAAGTTACACTCAAACTGGTGTCGTAGATTGAATGCTGAGGTCGGCACTGACAGTGCTGGCAGCTTAATTCCAGGTGCCGGTGTTAAAGTAAACCAGTCGCTATCCGATGAACTCTTGCTGGTGGCGAATGCGGGTGTGAGTTACGATGTGATAACGGAGTATTCAAGCTTAACCCCTTCTCTTGCAGGCGGTGGTGCAAACTTCACGACGGAGGGTATGACGTCTGATGAAGTGGTTTATAACGCCGGTTTGGGTGCGGCCTATAGTCTGGTAACGGGTACTGAAATTACTACAAAGGATACTCTTAATGTACGCCAGGATTACACTGACCAGGCGGTCAGTGTAAACTTTAAAACGATGTTGAATAGGCTAGTTTTATGTTGTTAACTAATTATGGAGAAGAAATTGAAACTATATTTGATGGCTATTAGTGTTAGTTTGTTGCTACCTTTTTCGACGGCTTATGCTGCCGCTAATTCAGGTGATAAATTTGGTGACTGGTTGTTTGAGTGCCAGGCTTTAGCCGCTAATAAAACCAACTGTATGTTGTCTCAGACATTAATTAATAAAGAAAGTAAGCAGCGCGTATTGCGCTTAGCACTCAGTAATATACAGGATAGCAAAGGATTGGTGTTAATCGCTGTTCTGCCTTTAGGGATCTATTTACCTTCCGGAGTGACGCTCAATACTGAAAAAGGTACGGTCATACCCCTGAACTTGCAAACCTGTACCCAGCAGGGCTGTATCGCCACTTCAGCACTGTCATCTAAGCATATCAAGGCAATAAAAGCTGAGAACGAGCTGGTTGTGGCTTTTTCAGTTAATAAGAATACTCCAGTGACGCTTCCCGTCTCATTAAATGGCGTCAGTGCTGGTTTGAAAGAGATTAACTAAGAGCTGCTAAGCAACTTTTTTCATATCGTAGCCTTAGCCTGTTATTAACATTAAGGAGATAGTTTAGATAGCACTGGAGGAGAGCCTGGCGGGTAACCGGGTGGGGCCTGTACGCAATATTAATCATCCTGCCGCCGAAAAAGATCTTATAAATTTAGCCGGGCAGGAAGGTGCGCTCAACTTCTTGAGCCTTCATCGCCGACAGCAGAGGTGATCACCGACACTACTGCTCTTCTGAGGCGGCTAACGCGGATCAGCTTCCTGGAGGCTGACCAGCCCCCGTAGTTCAGTATCGGACAGCTCGGTGATCCACTGCTCGCCGCTGGCGACGGTCAGCTCCGCCAGTGCCTTCTTGCCCTGAATCATCTGGTCGACCTTCTCTTCGACACTGTTGGCGGTGATCAGGCGGTGATCAGGCGGTGATCAGGCGGTGATCAGGCGGTGGACCAGCACGCGTTTGCGCTGCCCGATCCGGAAGGCGCGATCGGTGGCCTGGGCCTCCACGGCGGGGTTCCACCACAGATCATAATGAATCACCTGGCTGGCGGCGGTGAAGTTAAGGCCGGTGCCACCGGCTTTCAGCGACAGCACGAGGGCGCGGCTGCGAGGGTCGTGCTGGAAGGTCTCCACCAGCGTGTCGCGCTGCTTTTGGGACAGCCCGCCGTGGAGGAAGGACACGTCCAGGCCCCGCTCGGTCTGCAGTTGCCGGGTCAGAAGTTCGCCCATCTGGCGGTATTGGGTAAAGATCAGCGCCTTTTTTTCCGCCTCCTGCGCCTCGCGCATCAGTTCCATAAAGGCGGCGAGCTTGCCGGATTCTTCGGTGATGGCGCTCGGCTGTCCCAGATAGTGCGCCGGGCTGTTGCAGATCTGTTTCAGGGCGTTGAGCAGCTTGAAGACCAGCCCGCGACGCTCGATCTCCTCGGCCGCGTCCTCCAACTCCGTCATAATACTATCCACCGTGCTCTGGTAGAGAGCAGCCTGCGTCTTGCTCAGGCTGCAGAACCGATTGCTTTCGAGCTTGTCGGGCAGGTTGCTGATAATCGATGTATCGGTCTTGAGGCGGCGCAGGATAAAGGGGGCAGTGATCTGGCGAAACTGCTGCAGCCGCTGCTGATCTCGCTCCTTTTCTATAGGGCTGGCCAACTCGGTATTGAAGCGTTTTTGGGTGCCAAGATAGCCGGGGTTGCTGAAGTCGAACAGGCTCCAGTATTCGCGCAGCCGGTTTTCTACCGGGGTGCCGCTCATGCCGATGCGGATAGCGCTCTTGAGTTTCTTGACCGCCTTGGTCTGCTGGCTGCTCGGGTTTTTAATGTTCTGGGCTTCATCGATAACCAGTGCGCGCCAGCGGGGTTTTCCTAGGGTCTTGGCATCGGTCCGCACCAGGCCGTAGCTGGTCAGAATCACATCGGCCGTCGCGTCCTGCCAGCGCCGCTCGCTGCCATGATAGATATGGGTGCTCAGGCCAGGGGCGAAACGGACGATCTCGCGCTGCCAGTTGGTGAGCAGAGAGGTGGGGGCGACCACCCGCACTTGACCACTAGACTATTGACCACTACTCACTTGAGCATTACGCACTTTACCTTTACCCCTTGCCTGATCCTCCAGCAGCCCCGCTTCCTTGAGGTGCAAAATCAGGGTGATCACCTGCAGGGTTGCGGGCTGCCAGAGATCGACCTGAGGCTCCGGCGTCCAAGGCGCGAGCAGATCGGGCGGCTCGATGAAAGACCTGCCCCCCTGATCTGCTAGTCTTACAACGTCGTTTTTCAGGCGGTTAAGAGGGAAGGGTTCAGATCTTCGGCTCAGGTGCTTGTAAATATCAGGTGTCTCTAAGGTTAGTCATACAATAGTTCGTTAATGTTAAGGCTTATAAGGTCGATTGCTATGAAAGGAATTATATCAATTATCGTTTTTATGGGGTTAGTGAACATCAGCGGATGTGCAATAACAGCACCTACATTCGGTGACCGCGTACTCGCCGAAGGAGAGTCAAGCATAGAAATATCAAGACAGTGGGAGCGGGGTAAAAAAGAATCAATAGAGGGTGAGAAACAAATGAAGAAGGGTAGGCGCTTTGTTGAGAAAGGCCGTTCTTATTTGCGCGAAGGGGAACGACTCATCGCTTCAGGAAATGTTGAAGTTCAAGCTAACCGTCAAAATTATCAGTCGATCTCTCAAGCCTCTCAAGGGATAGGTTCAGGAACGATGGCATTAGAGAGGGTCGCCAAGCTTAAGAAAATAGCAAAAAATTGGCAGCAGGGTGAACAAGCTATTGTTGAAGGTAAAGAAGCAATGAATCGTGGTAATGAAAAAATATCAGAGGGTGAGTTGGAAATAAGTAACGGTCAGAAGTTACTGGCAAGTGGTCGTGAAAAAATTCTGGATGCTGAAAGCAACTATCAGGATAAGATAAAATAGATTGCAATAGTCATTAATAAGCGGGGTCAGATCTTTCATCGAGCGCTCGATGAAAGATCTGACCCCCTGATCTGCATTAACCGATAAAGCGCATCGACAGATCGACCGCCTGGCAGTCCTTGGTCAGCGCCCCTATGGAGATATAATCGACGCCGGTCTCGGCATAGCTCAGCAGGGTGTCCTTGGTGATACCGCCAGAAGCTTCGAGCTTGGTGGTGCCGCCGCTCTGCTGCTGGTTTTGATGCACTGCGATGCGCATCTCAGCCAGTGAGAAGTTATCTAGCATGATGATATCAGCACGGCTATCGAGCGCCTGCTGAAACTCGTCCAGGCTTTCGACCTCGACCTCTACCGGCTTGTCGGGTTCATTAACACGCGCCTGAGCGATGGCGTTCTTGATCCCGCCACAGGCCGCGATATGGTTCTCTTTAATCAGGAAGGCGTCAAAGAGGCCGATTCGATGATTGTAGCAACCGCCGCAACTGACGGCGTATTTCTGGGCGTTGCGCAGCCCCGGCAGGGTCTTGCGGGTGTCGAGCAGTTTAACCGAGGTCGAGCGCACGAGTTCGGCGTACTCGTGGCTGCGGCTGGCGGTGCCCGAGAGAGTCTGCAGCAGGTTCAGGGCGCAGCGCTCGGCCGTGAGCAGTGAGCGCGCCGAGCCTTCGGCCTGAAACAGCGGCTGATTAGGGGCGACTCTGTTGCCATCGGCGACCTGCCAGTGCAGCTTGACGCTGGGGTCTATCTGGCGGAACACCTCGTTGACCCATTCGCGGCCACAGATCGAGGCCGCATCGCGGCTGATGACCTCGGCCCTGGCCTGCTGGGTGGCGGGGATCAGTGCGGCGGTGATATCACCGCTGCCGATGTCCTCTTCCAGCGCGCGTTTGACGGTGATCTCTAGGTCGACTCTCAGGTGCGCCGGTACGGACATGGTCAGCTCTCGTGTTAGCAGGCTAGGAAAAAGACGCCATTTTAGCAGATTCCTTTCCCGGCAACAGGGGGAGTATACTGGATGGCTGGATATTGATGCCTGGTGATACTTTTGTCTGCTCCCACAGCACCCTCTACTACTCTCTCTGCTGAAAGTAAGGGCGACCGTTTTTCTATTACCAATCACTGGCTGGATTATGCCCGCCACTGCGGGTCACCCAACGCTAATGCGCGTCCCCCGGGCTGTGTGCCAGAGCTGCTGGTGCTGCATAACATCAGCCTGCCGCCGGGACAGTTTGGTGGAGGGCATGTGCAGGCGCTGTTTCAGAACTGTCTGGACCCCGGGTTACACCCCTATTTTACCGAGATCGCAGGCGTGCAGGTGTCGGCGCATCTGCTGCTTGAGCGTGACGGCGAGCTGACGCAGTTTGTCGGTTTCGACCAGCGCGCCTGGCATGCGGGGGTGTCCAGCTATCAGGGGCGCGAGGCCTGTAATGACTTTTCGATCGGTATCGAACTCGAGGGTGCGGATCTCATCCCCTATAGCCCGATCCAGTATCGGCAGTTGGCGGCACTCATCACCCGTCTGTTGCGGCGCTACCCGACGCTCGACAGGACCCGCATCGTGGGTCATAGCGATATCGCCCCAGGGCGCAAAACAGATCCGGGTCCTGCATTCGATTGGGACGAATTAAATCGTTTATTATCAATATTTTAAAAGTTTTAAAGTGCTTGAGTGGTATCCGCTCAGGCTGTTAAAAATATTGGTAATAAGAATGATTTGCATTTATGCTAGCGTTTATCGGTGCGGTTCGTGCGGGTATTGTCCGCTCTGACGGGCAGAGCCGGCCTTAGTACGTTATAGAACGCCTAGTCGATGCGGTTTTCGGCCACATCTCCCCCTTTATATTTTGCCTGGAGTCTTCATGTCACCGCTATTATCGGTCGAACAGATCGAGTGCCGTTATCAGCATCAGGTTGTGGTGCAACAGTTGAGTTTCGAGGTGCAGGAAGGGGAGATCGCCTGCTTGCTGGGTCCCAGCGGCTGCGGTAAGACCACGGTGCTTAGGGCGATAGCCGGGTTTAATCCTATACATACGGGTAGCTTACATTTGGGCGGCCAGTTGATGGCCTCTCCGCAACGCAGTGTGCCGCCGGAAAAGCGCAATATAGGCATGGTGTTCCAGGATTACGCCCTGTTTCCGCATCTTAGTGTGCGCGATAACATCTGTTTTGGGCTGCGAGAACAGTCCGCTGCGCAGCGTAAGTTGCAAGTCGATCATCTGCTGCAGTTGGTCGAATTAAAGGGGATGGGGGGGCGCTATCCGCATGAGCTTTCGGGTGGTCAGCAGCAGCGCGTGGCGCTGGCACGGGCGCTGGCGCCCAAGCCTAAGCTGCTGTTGATGGATGAACCCTTCTCTAATCTGGATTCTGAGCTGCGACGGCAGTTGTCGGTCGAGGTGCGGGCGATCCTCAAGGAGGAGGGGATCAGCGCTATTATGGTCACCCATGATCAGAACGAAGCCTTTACCGTCAGCGACAAGCTGGGTGTCTTAGCCTATGGCACGTTGCAGCAGTGGGATACGCCGTTCCAGGTCTACCATCACCCCGCCAATATGAAGGTGGCGAATTTCGTCGGCGAGGGCACTGTTGTCAGTGGTCGTGCGGTCGAGGGTGGTCTGATTGAGACCGATATAGGGCTGATCAAAGGCGCCAGTGTCAGTTGGCAGCAGGGTGAGCAGCTGGATGTGTTTCTGCGCCCCCATGAGATCGTTCCCGGCTGTCATGATTGCGCGGTTCAGGGGGAGCTGGTCAAGAAGGAGTTTCTCGGCACCTCGACGCTCTACACCCTCAAACTGCCCAACGGTAGTCTGGTGGAGTCCTCGTTTATCCGCTCGGATCTCGATTTTCAGGTGGGGGAGCAGATCGGCCTGAGGGTCGAAACCGATAATCTGGTGACCTTTAAGGTCTCTGCCTAAAAAAGCCGTCAGGCTAAAGCCGCCCCACAGGGACCTGGGAAGTGCAGCAAGTCGTAGGGAGCGGACGCTGCCTAACCTACAAAAAGCATTTCCCTGTGAGTTGGTGCAACACAAAGGATAGCCCTTAGCGACTCCTCGAGGCGGTGATCGAACGGCTCAGCAGGATCACCGGAATCAAACCCACCAGCACGATCAGCAGGGCGCTGAGCGCCGACTGCTCGAGCATCTCGTCCGAGGCGTATTGGTAGACCTGAGTTGCCAGAGTATCAAAGTTAAAGGGTCGCAGGATCAGCGTGGCCGGCAGCTCTTTCATGCAATCGACGAACACCACCAGCGCCCCCGTGAGCAGGCCACCGCGAATCAGCGGCAGGTGTACCCTACCCAGTGTTTGCAGGCTGTTGAGGCCCAGCGAACGCGCGGCCATGTCCATGGTCGGGGTTACCTTGGCCAGGCTGGATTCGATCGAGCCGGTGGTGACCGTTAAGAAGCGCACCACATAAGCAAAGACGATGGCAAAGGCCGTTCCGCTCAGCAGCAGGCCGGTCGAGACGCCGAACTGCTCCCGCATAAAGGCATCCAGGCTGTTATCGAAGGCGGCAAACGGGATGATCACCCCTATCGCGAGCACCGCGCCGGGCATAGCGTAGCCCAGGCCTGCCGAACGCACGGCAGTCAGCAGCACTCGGCTCGAATGCAGGCGTTTGCTGTAGGCCAGCAGCAGGCCGATCAGGCAGCAGAGCAGGGCCGCGATCGCAGACAGCACAAAGCTGTTGCCGGCGATGGTCAGGAACTCGGGGGTCCAGGACGCTTCGAAGTGGCGCAGCGCATAGGTGCTGAGCACCAGAACGGGCACCACAAATCCGGCCACAAAAGGCAGTCCGCAGGCCAGTACCGCGCCGGCAGCGCTCCAACCTTTAAGCTGAAAGGTTTCGAGCGCACGGTAGCGGTCGGCGCCACTGAAGTTTTTCTGCTGCGCGCGACCGACCCTTTCCAGGCCGATCAGAATCACGACGAAGATCAACAGCAGGCTGGCGATCTGCGCCGCGCCGCCGAGATTGCCCATATGCAACCAGGTATCGTAGATGCCGGCGCTCAGACTCTTGACGGCAAAGTAGTCGACGGTACCGAAATCGTTGATGGTTTCCATCGATACCAGCGACAGTCCGACCGCGATGCCGGGGCGAGCCATCGGTAAGGATACGCGGTAGAAGCTCTGCCAGGGAGTGCAGCCCAGGGTGCGGCTGGCGGCTTGGATATTGGCCGATTGCTCCAGAAAGGCCGCACGCGATAGCATATACACATAGGGATAGAGCACCAGCGCCAACATCAGGATGGCACCACCGAGGGTGCGGATGTCTGGAAACCAGTAATCCTGAGCGCTGCTCCAGCCAAACAGCTCTCGGAGTAGGATCTGAACCGGCCCCGAGTATTCCAATAGATCGGTATACACGTAGGCGATCACGTAGGCCGGTACCGCAAAGGGCAGCAGCAGGGCCCATTCGAACAGGCGTCGGCCAGGAAATTGACACATGGTCACCAGCCAGGCGCTGCCCACACCGAGCACCACCGAGAGCGCGCCGACGCCCCCCATCAGCCAGAGTGTGGTGGCAACATAGTGCGGCAGTACGGTTGCGGCCAGATGGCCCCAGATATTTTCGGTGGGGAACAGTGCCAGCCAGAATACGGCGGCGATCGGCAGGCAGACCAGGCTGGCGACGATGACCGCCGAGACTAACCAGCCGCTATGGTGCCTGGCGCGGGCTTTGGCGAGAGGGGTCTTGATCTCCTGGGTTGCGCTGTTCATCTAGTGGCCGGTGGTTGATAGGGCATCAGCGGTCTTGCAACCTCTGTCTGTGAAAACTGAGGGCAGCGCGGGGCTGCCCTCAGTGCGGCTTTAATTATAAAGGATGGATTATCAGCTTTTGACTATCAGTTGTCGAACCGAACCTTATCCACCAGTTTGGCCGCTTTACTGCGGTTTTCTGCCACGATGGCCAGGTTCAGGCTGTCGGCCTTGAAGTCGCTCATGCGTTCTTTGACCAGGCCGGTAACCGGCGTGCCGGGCTTGACCGGGAATTCGTAGTTGACCTTAGCGTACATCTGCTGAGCCTTAGAATCGCTGAGGAACTCCAGCAACTTCACGGCATTGGCCTTGTTAGGCGCGTGTTTAGTGACCGCAGCCCCGGTGATGTTCATATGCGCACCCCGATCCGCCTGGTTCGGGAAGATCAGATTGACGGCATTGGCCCATTCGACCTGTTCAGGATCCTTGGCATTGTGGAGCATCTTGCCAAAGTAGTAGGTATTACCGATCGCCAGGTCACAAACGCCCTCTTTCACGGCTTTAACCTGAGCACGGTCATTGCCCTGTGGCTTGCGTGCCAGATTAGCCTTGACCCCTTCGAGCCATTGTTCGGCACCGGCTTCGCCGTGATGGGCGATCATCGAGCCGATCAGCGACAGGTTGTACGAATGCTTGCCGCTGCGGGTGCAGATACGGCCCTTCCATTTGGGATCGGCCAGACCTTCGTAGGTCGTCAACTCGCCCGGCTGGACCCGTTCCTTGGAAGCATACACGATGCGTGAGCGCGAGGTCAGGGCGTACCAGTTATGCTCAGGGTCGCGATACTGTGCGGGAATATTGCTATCGAGCAGGTCGCTCTGCACCGGCTGGGTCAGCTCTCTGTTGACCACATCAAACAGGGTGCCGGTATCGGCCGTCAGCACCAGATCCGCCGGACTGTTGCGACCCTCATGCTTTAAGCGTTCGATCAGACCGCTCTTGGCAAAGAGGACGTTGGCCTTAATGCCGGTCTGCTCGGTAAAAGCCTCCAGCATAGGCTCGATTAGAAAGGCCTGGCGGTAGGAGTAGATGTTGACCTCCTCGGCGGCCTGCGCCGGTGTCAGTATCGCGGCGGCGAGAGGTAAAAGTGCGAGAGAGGCGATCTGTTTCAGGCGAGCTTTCATGGGTATCCCCGGCAGAGAGTGATGGTTTCACAGATGTAAATGCTAATGCGAAAGATTCTCATTCAATCGCAGGATGATGTCAATCCCAAAGAATAAAAAAAACATGTTTAATGTAGGGGGATTGCTGAAGAAATTGCTGAAGAGGATTGCCGAAGAGAGCGTGCTGAGTCGGTCTGCAATAGGGGGTTAACCGCTGGAATGGATCAAAACAGCTTGGCACAGAGGGTTGTCACCGCCGTCTCGACCCTGAGGATGCGCCGCCCGATCTCTATGGCGGTGAAGCCGGTGTCAGCCAATTTATCGATCTCGTAGGGGATAAAACCACCCTCGGGGCCTATCGCCAGGACGGTGGGTTGCTCGCTTTGCCCCGGGCAGGGTTGAGCCTGGTAGGGGTGGGCGACCAGCGCTCGAGTGCCTTGGATCAGGGCGGGAAGCTCATCTTCGACAAAGGGCTTGAAGCGTTTACGCAACGTGATTCGAGGGAGTTGGGTGGCCATGCCCTGCTCCAGCCCCAGGATCAGCTGTTCGCGGATTTTATCCTCGGCTAGGAGAGGGCTTTGCCAGTAGCTTTTTTCGACCCGGTAACTGTTGATCAGGATCAGCTCCGCAACGCCCAGGGTGGCACAGGATTGAAAGATCCGTCTGAGCATCTTCGGGCGAGGCAGTGCCAACAGCAGGGTCAGGCTGAGTTGTGGCGGTGGGGCTTGATCCAGCTGGATCTCCAGTTCTACACCCTGGGCGTCGAGGCGGGTGATCTTGCCCTGGCCGATCAGGCCCTCGAGTAAGCCTACCCGCAGCGAGTCGCCCAGGGTTGCCTTGTGAATGTCGCGAATATGCGCATGGCGCCGACCCTCGATGCGCACTCGGTTGGGGGCGATAAAGTCGGCGTCTGTGAGCAGCAGTAGATTCATGGCGGCGATGCTAGCATGCCCTCGGTAAAATAACCGCTCTACCTTGAGTCAGCAGCCGAAGGCTCCTGCAACAGCCGCGCA
>JBLHND010000029.1:0-29450 GCA_047622605.1 Motiliproteus sp.
ATCGACCGAAAACAGCACCAGCCCGGAGGTGGCTCTGTCGATGCGGTGCAATGCCTGGAGTGCGGCTATGCCCGTTGTTTCGCGCAGGCGGTTCTGCAGGCATTCATTGACATAGCGCCCACCGGGTGTGACCTGCAGGAAGGGGGGCTTATAGGCCACCAGCAGCAACTCGTCCTGAAACAGGATCTGCTCTGAAAACGGAATCACCGGCTCGGCTTCGACCTCTCGGTAGTAGTAGACCCGCTGCTGCGGCTGGTAGGGCGATGTGGCAGTAATTAATGAGCCGTCGTGCCAGTGTAGCTTGCCCTCGGCTGCACGCTGGCGCCAAACCTGGGGGGCAATAGCCGGGAATTTTACGATCAGGTATTCCAGCACAGTCGTCACCCCAGGATTCACCTGTGGCAAAGACAGCTTTGACGGATAAGGCGTTATGGCCATAAGCGAGCGGGTCCAAATTAGGGGAGTAGTCTGGGATTGGGTGGACTAAATCAGGATCATCGTACCCAGACCCAGCAGTGCCAGAAAGCCGACGACATCCGTGGCGGTGGTCAGTACCACACCGCCCGCCAGCGCAGGATCTATACCGATCCGCTTGAGAGAAATGGGAATCACCGCGCCGGCCAAGGCCCCCGTAAGCATGGCCACGAGCAACGCCATGCCAAAGACCAGTCCCAGCAGCCAGTCGGCAAACCACCAGTAGGCAATCATTGCGACTATCAGGGCCCAGAACACACCGTTGAGTAAACCGATCCCCAGTTCATGGCGCAGCAGGCGCCAAAAGTTACTCTGGCCGATCTGATCGAGTGCTATAGCTCGAGTAACCAGGGTCAGGGTTTGGCTGCCGGCTATGCCTCCCATGCTCGCAACCACTGGCATCAACACCGCCAGGGCGACTATTTCTTTGATCGTGGCTTCGAAGATGCCGATAACGCCTGCCGCTAAAAATGCCGTGATCAGATTGATGCCCAGCCAGAAGGCCCGGCGTAACGAGCTGCGCATAATGGGGGCAAACATATCCTCATTCGGGTCAAGACCGGCACGTCCCAGCAGCTCCCGGTCGTTCTCTTCGCGCAGCACATCGATAATATCATCGACGGTGATCCGTCCCAGCAGATAGCGCTCTTCATCGATGACCGGTGCCGATAGCAGGTCCTTGTCGGTAAAGATTCGGGCCACCTCTTTGGCCGGCTGAAGCGGGGTAAAGCTGATGACCGCTTCGATCATAACATCGGCGACCTTGGCATCGGGCGGACAGGACACCAGGGTGCTGAGCGGTAGGAAGCCGCGCAGACGATTAGCCCGGTCAACCACCATCAGGCTGTCGAGATGCTCGGCCAGCGCGCCGTCACGACGGCGCAGACGGCGCAGAAAACGCAGCACCGCCTTGAGGGTGACATCGGCGCGGATGGCTGTCGCATCCAGGTCCATCAGGCCGCCGGCGGTATCATCCGGATAGTCCTTGACCAGGGCGTAGCGCCTTTTCCTCTGCTCATCCATCGCCGCCACCATGGCATTGACGACCGAGATCGGCAGGTCATCATCCAGGTCTGCGAGCTCATCCATCTGCACGACCGAGAGGCACGCGAGCAGCTGCTCAGGCTCGGTATGCTGGATCAAGTTGCGACGGGAGTTGCCGTGGGCTTCGAGCAGTACCTTGGCCATTTTCTTCAGCGCGACCTGCTTCCATAAGGGAATACGCAGGGGGCTCGGCAGTGACTCGATCATGCGCGCCAGCTCTGGCGGTGATAGTGGGGCGATCAGGTGCCGAATGTCGCTATCGACATCCTTTTCAAGAATATTGGTGAGGATGCCGATCAGCTCATGCAGCTTGGTGCTCTTGGGCATAGGGATGCTCGTCTTCGTTATTGAGATGCAGGCAGTAGCAGGTTTTTATGAATAATTTCTTGAGGATAGCATTCTGAGTTAGTCAGGGTCACCCTAAACCTGCGCAGGGTTGATCTGGGAGGTGTGGGCGAGAATTCGTTAAGCAGACAGCCAGAGCTGCTGGGTGTCTAAGGAGATACTGCCGCCCAGCGCCTTAAGCCAGGTCCTGCCATGGCTGACCGAAGTAACTTCGAATGTTGAGCCCCGGTTCCTCCCGCGAAACAGGGGAGTTAGGGGAGCATCCCGATATGGAACTATGACAGCAGAGTATCGAACAACCCACTCGCTGCCTGGCCCTAAAAAGAGGCCCTATAGAGGGCCGCAAATAGATCCCAATCAGGAGCTGCAGGAGAGCATCGAGCAGCCGGCGCGTTCCCTCGCCCAGTCGGGACGTTTACGGGCGAACGCCTGCTTGCCGGGTAGGTCGTCATAAGGATGACGTAGTACCTCGAGCAGTTCGTTGACCAGGGAGAAATCCTGTTGCTCGGCCTTGTCGATGGCCAGTTGGGCCAAATAGTTGCGCAGTACGTAGTTGGGATTGACGGCGTTCATCCGCTGTCGCCGGGTGGCATCAGGGGTGCCTTCTGTGCAGACCCGTTTGCCATAAAGACGCAGCCAGCTGCCGATGCGCGCCTGGTGCTCGTCACTGAGTTGCTCTGGGAGATAGTACGCATCGAGCAGCGGTGTCATCAGGGTCGCATCGCAGGCTTCATCGAAGTCTGAAGCCTCGATCTTCAGATCGGCCAGCAACCTATAGAAGCGGGTCATGTCGGTCTCCACCAGTTGCAAGACCTCCAGCAGCTCGGTGACCAAGGCGTCGTCCGTCTCGGGATCTGCGCTGGTCAGGCCCAGCTTCTGCAGCATCATTGTCTGCCGGCCTTGCTGGTAGTGCGCCTTATAGCCATCCAGGGCCTGTTCCAGCGGCTTAGTCTCTTCGAACAGCGAGTAGAGGCTGTTCGCCAGCTGCGCCAGATTCCAGAGCGCGATCTGGGGTTGCTGGGCGTAGCGGTAGCGGCGTCCACCGGCGTCGGTGGTGTTGGGAGTCCAATTGGGGTCGTAATCTTCCAGCCAGCCGTACGGGCCGTAGTCGATAGTCAGCCCCAGGATCGACATGTTGTCGGTGTTCATTACGCCATGGACAAATCCCACCCGCATCCAGTGCAGCACCATATCGGCGGTGGTGCGACAGATCTCCTCGAACCAGAGTCGGTAGACCTCAGGGCAAGGCTCGCCCAGGTGGGGGAAGTCGGTCCGGATACAATAGTCGGCCAGTTGCCGAAGCAGCTCGGTCTGCCCTCTTGCAGCCAGGAGTTGGAAGTTACCAAAGCGAGTGAAGGAGGGGGCTACTCGACAGACCACGGCCCCGGGCTCCTGTTTGGCCCGGCCATCGTAGAACATATCTCGCCAGACTTGCTCGCCGGTCAGGGTCAGGCTCAGGGCGCGGGTGCTGGGCACGCCAAGATGGTGCATCGCTTCACTGCAGAGGAATTCACGCACCGATGATCGCAACACGGCGAGGCCATCGGCAGATCTGGAATAGGGAGTGGGTCCTGAGCCTTTGAGCTGCAGTGCCAGACGCTGCCCCTGGCGGTTGATTACCTCGCCCAGATTGATGGCTCTGCCATCGCCGAGCTGGCCGGCCCAGTTACCGAACTGGTGGCCGCCATAACAGCTGGCATAGGGATCCATGCCGGGCAGTTGGCTGTTGCCGCTAAATACTTGGGCGAAGGACTCCGACTGACACGCCTCGGCAGACAGATCCAGCAGGTCAGCCACCTCCTGGGCATAGGCAACCAGCTGTGGCTGACGGACCTGGGCGGGCAGCACTCTCGAGGCGCAATAGCCTATGACCTGGCGGGGGATGTTGCTGCTGACCGGGTCGACCGGCAGTTCGCGCAGAAAGCGGTTGTCGAACTGCAGGGCGCTTAGCCCTTTCGGCATCTGTCGGGCGTTCATGGCGTCTCTCGTGTTGGATTGTGGGTTCGCGGGCGGCTAAGAGCGCGGTTAGAGAGCGGCCAGCAGAGTTTCGGCGTTGCTGACCTCGAAGGTCTTAGGTGCTTCGACATGGAGCAGGGTGACGATGCCCTGGTCGATCACCATCGCGTAGCGCTGAGAGCGTATTCCGCCGAATTCCCCGGTGTCCATCGAAAGACCCAGGGCTCGGGTGAACGCAGCGCCGCCATCGGCGAGCAGGTCGATCGCCGTCGCATTCTGTGCCTCGCCCCAGGCGCGCATCACAAAGGCATCATTGACCGAGACGCAGGCGATCATATCCACCCCTTTAGCGAGAATCTGCTCTGCCAGCACCACGTATCCCGGCATATGGGAGGCCGAACAGGTCGGCGTAAATGCGCCGGGGACGGCGAATAACACCACCTTCTTAGCGGCAAACAGCTGGTCGGCGGGCAGGGTTTGCTGGCCCTCAGCCGTTATCTGAGTAATGTTTATCGCTGGAATCTTATCGCCTAATTGAATCATTAACGCTCTCCTGTGTTGGTTAGAGTTAGTTTAGCGCGTAAAAGTACTGACAAACACGGACGGAATCCAGGGTCTTAGGGCTCAGGGCTCAGGGTATTCCCATCTCCGGCCAGGATTGCAGCCAGGCATAACCAATAACAGCCTCGGGAATAGATATTGCTGGCTTAGGCGGCTGGCCATTCCTATACTATGCCGCGATAAGTGACAGTGATGTCGATCGCCTATTCGACTCTAATAGACGTAACTAAGGGATCTCTATGACAGACCAGCCCCATACTCATTCGAAGCGAGCCAGTGCTCCACGTGCAGCGGATAAGCAGGCATTCGGAGATAAGGAACGCTTTATGGTGGTGGGTGTGGGTACCTCGGCGGGAGGGTTGGAGGCGTTGTCGACGTTTTTATCCGCGTTCCCGGTCGATTGCGGACTGGCGTTTATCCTGGTCCCACATCTTGACCCGAATCAGAAAAGCCTGATGGTCGAATTATTGGCTAAGCAGACCGCTATGCCGATTAGCGAGGTGACTGAGGGCTGTCTGATCGAGGTCAATCATGTCTATGTTGTCCCGCCCAGATGTTCATTAACGGTCGTGAACGGGCATCTGCATCTGACCGCGAGCGACATTTCAGCGCCGGGCAGGACCGGGATTGATGGGTTCCTGCATTCGCTAGCAGATGACCTACAAGAGCGGGCTGCCGGAGTTGTTCTGTCGGGCACCGGCAGTCACGGATCGAGAGGTATCAAGCAGATTAAACTCAAAGGCGGCCTGACTCTGGCACAGGCATCGGATACGGCCGGATTTGAGCAGATGCCACTGAGTGCCTTAGCCACCGGAGCGATCGATTTTGTGCTGCCTCCAGAGCAGATGGCCGATGCACTGATGAATTACTCTGTACATGTCGGTTTCGGTAACCGCGTGTCTGGAATAATTGATGAGGGTGAAGCCGACGCCGCTTTTAAACGTATTCTGGATTTGCTCCAAAGCCAGTCTAAGCTCGATTACGGTCAATACCGTAAAACCATGATCCTGAGGCGTATCTACAGGCGGATGGGCCTCGGGTCGATTACCGGCCTCGATGAGTATCTACAGCGTATTCAAGACAAGCCTGCCGAACTCAGCGCACTCAATAATGATTTGTTGATTAATGTGTCTGCATTTTTTCGGGAGCCAGAAGCCTATGCCGTGCTGGCAAAAAGTGTCATCCCGCAGTTGGTACAAAAGAGTGACCTTGAGCATCCGGTGCGCATCTGGGTGCCTGGGTGTTCTACCGGAGATGAGGCCTGGACTCTGGCGATGCTGCTGCTGGAGGCGTTTTCTGCGGCTAATAAGCCTCCCGCACTGCAGATCTTCGCGACTGATGTAGACGAAGAGGCGCTCCAGGTGGGTCGCCGTGGCATCTATCCCGAAAGCATTGTCCTGGAACTCTCAGGTGAGCGGTTACAGCGCTTTTTTGTCAAACAGCTGGATGGCAGTTATAAGGTCAAGGAAACGCTGCGCAACCATATTATTTTTGCACCTCAAAATCTGCTCGGAGATCCTCCTTTTTCCCAGCTGGACCTGATTAGTTGCCAGAACGTCTTGATCTATTTAGAGCTGCAGGTGCAGCGAAAAATTATTTCATTGTTTCACTTCGGGCTTAAGAAGACCGGGTTTCTTATGCTGGGGCCCTCAGAGTCGATTAGGGGCGATACCTATCTTTTTTCTCCTATTTCCAGAAAATGGCGTATCTTTAAGCGACAGGGAGAGTCTCCGGCACGTCTGGCTGAACTTCCCCGAGGCATCCCTATTACCCAGAGGTTACCCTTCTTTCAAAAGTCGTTAACGGCATCGCCAGAGCAGAGTATGACCGTGCTGATGCATAAGCAGCTACTCGACCACCATACGCCGGCGTCGGTGCTGATCGATCGTCATGGTGAAGCGCTCAGATATCACGGTCAGACCTCAAAATATCTGGAAATTCCCGTTGGAGAGCCTACCAAGAATTTGATTGCGATGGCGCGCCAGGGTCTGCGTACCCGGTTGCGGGCGGCTATCCATAGGGCCTTGGCTGAGCGGCATGAGGTCATCTATAACGATGCCCGGGTGGCGCGTAACGGCCAGTATTTTCCCTGCCGAATCAGTGTTTCGCCTATAGAGGAGAAAGCGTTGGATGCCAGTCTGCTGCTGGTGACTTTTGCAGATCGGCATCTGCCACAGGTGCCTCTGGTCGCAGACGATGCGCTGATCGATGACAGCATTATTCAACAGTTAGAATATGAGCTCCGGCTTACCCGCGACGAATTGCACAGTAATATTGAAGCGCTGGAACTCAGTAATGAAGAGTTAAAGGCATCGAACGAAGAGGCGATGTCGATGAACGAGGAGATGCAGTCGACTAATGAAGAGCTGGAGACCTCGGGGGAAGAGTTGCGCTCGGTCAATGAGGAGTTGACCAGCAGTAACAGTCAGCTGCAGCTGAAGATCGAAGAGTTGCAGCGCAGCAGCGATGACATCAGTAATTTACTGATCAGCAGTAATATAGGTAGTCTGTTTCTGGACCATCAGTTGTGTATCAAGTTATTTACCCCGCAGATCCAGCCACTGCTGAGTCTGCTGGATCGGGATATCGGCCGGCCACTGGCGGATTTCAGCCTCAAGTTTAATGATAGTTCGTTGTTGGCGGACTGCAGCAGGGTGCTCGATCAACTAAGCACGATAGAAAAGGAGGTGATGGCGGCCAGTGGACGTGTCTATCTCAGGCGGATTCAGCCCTACAGAACCCAGGATAATCGCATCGACGGCGTGGTCGTCACCTTTATCGATGTCACGCAACAGTTGCGTGCGGATACCGAAAAACGACGCCTGGCCCAAGTACTTAAGGATTCTAACGACGCCGTCATTATGCAGGATCTGAACGGTACTATTATCGCCTGGAATCACGGTGCCAGTGTGCTGTACGGCTATTCCGAAACCAAGGCGCTGGGTGCCTCCTATCGCCGTATGGTTCCTAATGACGAGGTTGAGCAGTTCGAGGCCCTTAGTCGGTCGCTTTGCGAGGGTGGCGGTAGCCTGTCCGTTGAGACTCGGCGGCAGCGTCAGGACGGTCAGTATCTGCATATCTGGATGACACTGGGCTCGGTAATGGACGACGTCGGTCAGGTGGTCGGTATAGCGTCTACCGAGCGGGATCTCAGTTCTTTCAAACGCCTGGAACAGGAACTCAGGAAAACCAATAAAACCCTCGAGCGGCGGGTCGAAGAGCGCACCAAGGAGTTCAGGGTGGTGGTCGATAAATTTTCGGCGATGTACCGCGCAGCCCCCGTAGGCCTCTGTACCCTCGATGAGGCGCTGTGCTTGCAGAGCATCAATGACAGGCTGGGTCTTGATCTCTTTCCAGGCCAGGTTGTGGCCAGCCTCGTCGGCAAGACGCTGGCTAATATTGCTCCTGAGTTGACGCGTGTTCTGGCACCGTTAGTCGAGCGAGTGTTCTTAGAGGCCAAGCCTATTAATGGTTATGAGCTGCAGCTCCCGGAGCAGAAGGGGCAAGGCCATGCCAGAACCTTTTTGTGTTATTGCCAGCCGATTCACAAATCGACTCGGGTTAATGTGGGCGTCATCGTGGCGTTGCAGGACATCACCGAGCGTAAAGAGATTGAGCAGACCCTTGCTGATAAGGAGGAGCGTGTGACCTCGATTCTTAATACCGCAGTGGACGCTATTATTAGTATCAGCAACAGGGGTTTGATCGAGGCGTTCAATCCAGCGGCAGAAAAGATGTTCGGCTATACGGCCGAGGAGGCGCTGGGGGGGGGGGTCGGCCTGTTGATACCCTCTTTCAAGCACGGGGATTCTCAAGCCTTTGTCGATCATTACGATCCGCTTAGCCGGCGCACCCGGGTGATTGGTCGGACGCGTGAATTATTGGCCCGACGCAAAGGGGGTGGCGATTTTCCGATCACTCTGTCCGTAGGTATGGTGGAGAACGGTCACCGCTATACCGGTGTTATTCGTGACCTGTCTGAGCAGCGGGCCTTGCAAAATCAGCTGCTGTCGATTGCAGAGCAGACCCAGAAAGATATAGGTTTGGCCCTGCATGATGATATTGGCCAGGAGATGACCGGCCTGACGCTAAAGGCGGAAACCCTGGCCCTGCAGCTGAAGCTGGAGCGGCAGGAACCCGATGCAGCAGCTCTTGCCTATGCTTCTAATATTATTAAGAGTCTCGACAGGACCCGGAAGAAAATTCGGATCCTGTCGCACGGCTTGATTCCGGTAGCGATCGATGCCAAGGGTCTCTGCCAGGCGCTGGAGGTGCTTGTTCGGGATGCGGGCGAGAGTTACTCCATTAATTGTACTTTTAATGCGGGGCCTGATACCGATATTGACGCCCCCGAAGTGGCGACTCAGCTTTACCAGATCGTGCAGGAGGCAGTGAGTAATGCGGTGCGCCACAGTCAGGCGCAGCACATCAAGGTGCGGCTGAAGCAGGAGAGCCGCGGACTAACGCTGACCGTCGAGGACGATGGGGTCGGCATTGCTGATCTGTCGCTGTCCAGCGGTGGTTCGGGGTTGAATATCATGCAGTACCGGGCGAGCATGATTCATGCGCAGCTCAGTATTGTGCCCAATAAGTCAGGGGGGATAAAAGTCATCTGCTGTCTAAATAACGGAGAACAACATGCAAGGAAAGCTAAGCAATCAGTCGGTACCCATCTGTAATGTGCTAATAGTCGATGATCATCCTGCCGTTCGTGAGGGGTTGTTGATGCGGATAAATCAGCAGCAAGACATGAGAGTCAGTGCCGAAGCCAGTGGCGTCCAGGAGGCGCTGCAGTTGCTGGGAAAACGGCCGGCAGATGTCGCTGTGATCGATATAAGTCTCAAGGACGGTAATGGTATAGATCTGATTCAGCGCATCAAGGCTGCTAGATATCAGGTACGTATTCTGGTGTGGTCGATGCATCCAGACAATCTGTACGCCGAGCGAGCACTAAGAGCCGGTGCGCTGGGATATATCAATAAAGAAAATACTACCGGTCAGTTGGTTGAGGCTATCCGTAGCGTCAGTCGTGATGAGCCCTGTTTCAGTCCGGAGATTACCAGGCAGATGCTCAATAACAGCCTGGCGAAGAAGGGGCAGGAGACCTTGGCTCAGCGGCTGTCTAATCGAGAGCTGGATGTTTTCAAGATGATCGGTGAGGGTCTGAAGACCTCCGTTATCGCCCAGCGGCTCTGTATCAGTGTGCACACCGTCGAAACCCACCGGCAGCGGATTAAGACCAAGTTGAACCTCAATAGTGCTGCGGAATTGACGACCCGGGCAGCCCGCTGGATGGTAGAGGAGTGCTGAGGTAAGAGGGTTGTAAAAAATGGCGTCAGGCTGGAGCCTAACCTACAAAAGCACACCCTTGTGGGTAGGGCTTTTGTGGGTTAGCTTTTTGTAGGTTGGGCTTTAGTCCGACAAAACGACCTACAGTAAACTCTGTTTCAGGAAGTGCTCTGCCTGACGGTCGATCAGGGTCTGGTAGTCCTCGTTGAGGGCGGAGACCAGGTAAGTATCCTCGTCGAATTTTCGGTATTTAGCGTTGCCGAGCATTCGGTCTTGCAGTGCAGGGATCAGGTATAGCGCCTTGTGGGTGATCAGGTCGTTGTCCTGAATCTGGTCGCTCAATAGCAAGGCGTCCTCGGCGAGGGCGTCGAAGCCCTGGCCAGACCCGCAGAGCAGTACCAGTTTTATGTTCAGGGCTGGGGAGAAGCGGCGGATCGCCTGGGCATTGATGCCGCGGTAAAGCGCGCTGAAGAGTTGGGCGGCGCAGAGGGCGTTGATGCCGTGGCTTTGATCGTTTGACAGCGGCAAGAAATGCACGCACCAATTACCCAGTGCATCGTTGTTGACCCCTCCCTTATAGAGTCTGGCTACCTGCTCCAGAGCCTTGCGGTAGCGCACCAGTAGCTGTTCACGTTCAGTCGGGGTCAGGGCGTCACTGCCACCGACATGATGGTTGATATAAAGCAGGTAGCCTCGGGCTGCTAAGGTGCCAGGAGAGGCGGCTTCAGGAGTCTCCTGGTTTTCGGTGATCAACAGCCGATGATCAAATTCTGGCGGCTCTGTCTGGTTGCCAGGCTTGGGGTCTAGATCTGCTGCTATAGCTGGCGATAGCGCGGCCAGAGACTCCGCAAGGTTGCCATTCTCAGGGTCGAGGTCTGCCGCTATGGCTGACGATAGCGCGGCCAGAGACTCGGTTGTCGGTGGCTCCGCAAGGTTGTCCGGCTCAGTATCGAGGTCTGCCGCTATGGGGGGCAATGACGCGATTAGGGGCTCTGCGGCCAGCGATTCAGCAGGGTTGCCAGGCTCCGGGTTGAGATCTGCGGCGATGCCTGAGGATGGCGCGGCTGGAGGCTTGGCGGCCAGTGGCTCAGCAGGCTTAGCAAAGCGCTGGTTCAGCAGTTGTGCGATCCGGCCCAGTTCGTCGTGACGCCCCTGGTCGAGGGGGGCGATCAGATTGTCGGTGCAGATTTCTTGGGTAGCGCTGAGCAGCGCCTGGAGTGGTCGGCTCAGGTGTCGGGCAAGTATCAGGGTCGTCATTAGCAGCAAAAGCAGCACGACGGCGCCCATCGCCAGTGTCAGCGGCAGGGTTTGTGCGTAGGCATCCGTCTCCGGGTTAAGGTGGATGCGCACGGATCCTAAGACGGTGGGTCCGCTTACTATAGGCTGGTCTAAGAAGAGCGTACTGGGCTGGCCGGCTTGGGCGAGGCTGCTACCCCGGGGGTCGAGAACGTCGACACCGCTGATCTGAGTTAAGGCAACCAGTTGCTGCAGGTTGATCGACAGACTCAGTGTATCACCCGCTAGGATCAATGCGGCTGAGCTGGCGGCTGTTTGCTGGCTAATGGCGGTCCCCAGCGTTGTTAATTGCTGTTCGGTGAGGCGGCGCTGATCGGCCTGGAAAGCGGCGTAAAGGATGATCAGTCCCAGTAGCAGGCAGAGGGCCATGGATAGCCTTAGCTTGGCTGCCAGAGTGACGCGTTGCCGCAGCCTGTCTGTGACAGACGCAATACGATTTTCCATATTAGTCATTGAGTTCCATGGCGACCTGAGTCGGCATCATACCAATTCGGCAGAGAGTGGTGTAGCCAAAGAGCCGGTCTTGAGCAACAAAGGAGGGATGAAAAGGGAATTTGCCGAGCAGACCGCTTGCCAGTCGGGTTATAATGTTCAGCTTGTGCCCTAGCCGTCTGTCGGACTCGACCGGTGTTGCGAGGCACCTTTTGATTTAGGTAAAACGAGTCGAGACAGTTTTTATCTGTTTTGAGGCTGCCAGGGCCTGTTTATTAGCACCAAGTATTAGAGAATTGTGATGGACGTCAAGCACTACATGGCCCAGCTCGGAGCCCAGGCTCGGAGCGCCTCTGCTGTATTAGCGCGCGCCAATACCGGAATTAAGAATACCGCACTCCTGGCGATAGCGACGGCGATTGATAGTTCGCGTGCATTGCTGCTGGAAGCTAACAGCCTCGATATGGATAACGGCCGTGCCAAGGGGTTGGATGCGGCGATGCTCGATCGTCTGGCGCTGACTCCACCGCGGATTGACGCGATGATCGAAGGCTTGCGCCAAGTCGCAAGGCTTCCCGATCCGATCGGCGGCATTACCGATATGAACTTTATGCCTTCGGGCATTCAGGTCGGAAGAATGCGGGTTCCGCTCGGTGTGGTCGGCATTATTTATGAGTCGCGTCCCAATGTCACCGCGGAGGCTGCCAGCCTGTGTTTGAAATCCGGAAATGCCACCATTCTGCGTGGGGGTTCTGAGGCGATCAACTCGAACCAGGCGATAGCGGTCTGCATTCGTAGCGGGTTGCTGGCGGCGGGCTTGCCGGAAACGGCGGTTCAGGTCGTGGAGACCACCGACCGTGAGGCTGTCGCGGAGTTGATCGGTATGCCCGAGTTCGTCGATGTGATCGTCCCGCGTGGTGGCAAAGGGCTGATCGAGCGGGTCAGTCGCGATGCTCGAGTACCGGTGATTAAACATCTGGATGGGATCTGCCACGTTTATATAGACGCCGAAGCCGATCCTGAGAAAGCCCTGGCTATTGCCATCAATGCCAAGACCCATCGCTATGGCACCTGTAATACCATGGAGACGCTGCTCGTTAACGAACAGGTAGCCGATCTTATGCTGCCGATGTTAGCTAAGGCCTATGCGGAAAAAGGGGTCGAGTTGCGCGGTTGCGCCAAGAGCTGTGCGCTTCTACCAGGCATTAGCGTGGCAATCGACGCTGATTGGAGTACAGAGTACCTGGCGCCTATTCTGGCGCTCAAAGTCGTCGCCTCGATGGATGATGCCATCGTCCATATTAACCATTACGGTTCCCAGCATACCGATGCGATCGTCACCGAGAATTATACTTTGGGGCGGCGTTTCCTCACCGAGGTGGACTCCAGTTCGGTGATGATTAATGCCTCGACCCGCTTTGCTGATGGCTTTGAGTACGGGTTGGGCGCCGAGATTGGTGTTTCTACCGATAAGATTCATGCGCGCGGTCCGGTAGGGCTGGAAGGTTTAACCTCACAGAAATACATCGTTCTGGGTGACGGCCATATCCGTCAATAGGGTGATGACAGAACAGGGCGAACGTCCCCCTTCAGTCGCCGTGCTGGGCGGAACCTTCGATCCTATTCATCACGGCCACCTGCGGTTAGCACTGGAGTTGCATCAGCGACTCGGTTTCGACCAGGTGCGCCTGCTGCCCTGCGCGTTGCCGGTGCACCGCGAGTCGCCCGGCTGTAGTGCCCTGCAACGCCTGGAAATGGTCGAGCTCGCGGTGGGGCACGAGCCGGGGTTGAGCGTTGATGCGAGGGAGGTTCGCTCAGATCGACCGTCATACAGTTTTTATACCCTGCAGTCGCTGCGCGCAGAACTCGGTGAACAGGCCTGTCTGACCCTGGTCATGGGTACCGATGCGTTTCTGAAGCTGGATAGTTGGCATCGTTGGCAAGAGTTGTTGCAGCTGTGCCATCTGTTGGTAGTGGTGCGTCCGGGCTGGAGCCTGCCGCAGCAGCAGCATTCGATGAGTCGCTGGCTCGAACAGCACCGCGTCCCGGAGGTCGAGCAGCTACTCGAACGACCGGCAGGATCGGTGTTGTTACAGCAGCTGAGTTCTTTGGAAATATCGGCGAGCGCGATTCGGCAGCAGGTTAGTGCCGGTCAGTCGCCGCGTTTTTTATTACCTGACGTTGTCTGGAGTCATATTCGCCAGCAGGGTCTTTATTTATCACCGTCGTGTGATCCTGCAAACCAACCCTGAGCAACTGAAAACATGCATACAGAACAATTGATTGAACTGGTACAAACGACACTGGACGACATCAAGGCTCGTGACGTCATCCTGCTGGATGTGCGTGGCAAGAGCAGTGTTACCGACTATATGATCATCGCCAGCGGTTCGTCTAACCGTCATGTGAAGTCTGCAGCGGATGCGGTCTCTGTCGCCGTGAAACAAGCTGGAGTCACGCCCCTGGGTATCGAGGGTATGGAAACCGGTGAGTGGGCCCTGGTCGACCTGGTCGATGTCGTCGTGCATGTGATGCAAACACATGTCCGCGATCTGTACGACCTGGAAGGCCTGTGGGGTCCCGATGCGGTGCCCAGCGATGAGGTGGGGACGAAAACAGGCGAACCTACTCGGGGCTAACCCAGATGAAGATTCGGTTGATCTGTGTCGGTACCAAGATGCCGAGCTGGGTCGGTGCGGGCTATAACGAATATGCCAAGCGCTTACCGGCCGAGATCTCTCTGGAGCTGCGCGAATTGGCGTTGGGATATCGGGGCAAGGGTTCTGACCTACGCCGCGCGATCAGTAGCGAAGGCGATGCGATGCTGGCGGCGATCCCCAAGGGGGATAGGGTCATAGCGCTGGACGTGCTGGGCAAGTCGGTCAGCACCGAACAGTTGTCACAGCAGCTCGCAGACTGGCAGATGGAGGGTCATAATCTGTCCCTGCTGGTCGGCGGTCCTGATGGCCTGGATCCGCGCTGCCTGGCGTTAGCTGACCGGAGCTGGTCGCTGTCTAAGCTGACCCTGCCGCACCCGCTGGTGCGGGTGCTGTTGTCTGAGCAGCTCTACCGTGCCTGGACGATCCTGCAGGGTCATCCGTATCATAAATAACAGATTACCGTTCTCATCGATCCTGGGTTGTTATCAGGGCTATTATCCCCCTCCATTAGCGCTTAATAAGCTGTCATTGCCCTATGCATAAACCGGTCGCCCTCAAGGATCATCAGCGAGAACGCCGTGCCTTTCAGTTTCGGGCGCTGCTGGCATTGTTGCTGGTGGTCTTGCTGATGGCGGGACTCGTCAGCCGGCTGGTGTATCTGCAGGTGAGCGAACACCAACGCTATAGTTTGCTCTCGGACCGTAATCGCATCCAGCTGCAGCCGATACCGCCTACCCGGGGACTGATCTATGACAGCCAGGGCGCGCTTTTAGCCGATAACAGGCCGAACTCAAACCTGAGCCTGGTCAAAGAGCGAATCGAGGACCTGGATGCCACGATCGCCGATCTGGCGTCCATGATCGCCATTAGTGATCGTGATATCGAGGGCTTTGAGCACCGGTTACAGCAGCGGCGCAGACCCTATGAGGCCGTGCCGTTGCGGTTTCGGTTGACCGAAGAGGAGATCGCCCGGGTCGCCGTTAACTTTCAGCGCTTGCCCGGGGTGCAGATCGATGCAGAGTTGATACGCCATTATCCTCAGGGTACCTCGCTAGTCCATGCGCTGGGGTATGTGGGGCGTGTTAACCAGACAGAGTTGCGGCGGGTTGATGAGCAGAACTACAACGGTACTAACTATATTGGCAAGTTGGGTGTCGAAAAGTTTTACGAGGCTCAGTTGCATGGCACGGTGGGGGTGCAGCAGGTCGAGGCCAATGCACGGGGCCAGGTACTGCAAGTGCTATCGCGCCAGGATCCGATTCCGGGTCGTGATCTGATCCTGTATCTGGATCTGGAGTTGCAGCGTGCTGCCGAGCAGGCGCTGGGTGATAACCGTGGCGCGGTGGTGGCTCTGGATCCTAATACCGGGGGCGTTCTGGCGCTGGTCAGTACCCCAGGCTATGACCCTAATGCCTTTGTGTCCGGAATCAGTAACCATGATTATCAGGCGCTACGGCAGGATAAAGACCTGCCGCTATTTAACCGGGCGTTGCGTGGCCGTTATCCACCGGCATCCACGATCAAACCGTTTTTAGGGCTCGCCGCGATCGATAGCGGCACGATAGGCTTGGGGCATAAGGTATGGGATCCGGGCTGGTACCAGCTCACCAAGGGCGGACGTTTTTACCGTGATTGGAAGCGTTACGGCCACGGTTGGGTCACGTTGCGTGATGCCATCGCCGAATCCTGTGATGTGTTCTTCTATGATATCGGTAACCGCATGGGGATAGATCCGATGTCCGATTACCTCGGACGATTTGGCTTTGGCCAGGTGACCAGCCTCGATCTGCCCGAGTCGCATGGGGCTTTTTTACCCTCCAGGGCCTGGAAGAAGGCCGATCGCGGACGTTCCTGGTATGCGGGCGATTCTCTTAATTTGAGCATTGGTCAGGGGTTTTTGGTGTCAACGCCCCTGCAGCTGGCGACGGCGACGATGGTGATCGCTAACCGGGGTCGGTGGATCAATCCGCGGATGCTTAAATCGATGTCTGGCGTGGATGATCAGGGGCTTGAATTTACGCTTGAGGTCCCGGAAAGAAAGCGTCTTGATCAGGTCGAATTGAAGCGCGATAGCTACTGGGACTTTATGATTCGCTCGATGGAAGAGGTGATGCACGGCGATCATGGCACGGGCAGGCGCAGCGGCGCGAATAGCACGTATCGAATCGCCGGAAAAACGGGTACCGCACAGGTGCTGGGCATCAAACAGGATGAGGAATATGATGCGTCAAAACTTAAAGAGAAATACCTCGACCATGGTTTGTTTATAGGCTTCGCGCCGATCGATAATCCGCAGATAGTGATAGCGGTGGTGGTCGAAAACGGCGGCGGTGGCAGCAGTGCGGCAGCGCCAGTCGCACGGGAGGTGCTGGACAGTTACCTGCTCCGACCGAAGCCCTCCGGGGGCGCACATACTGGGGACAATCTGCCATGAGTCTTAAAGATTTCCACCGCACGATGCCTGAAGCCGAGGTGTATTTGAGGCAGAGTCGAAGCTGGTGGTCGCATACCCATCTGGATGCGATCTTGTTGCTGCTGCTGCTGGCGTTAGCCGGGTATGGCTTGTTTGTGTTTTATAGCGCCTCAGGCCAGAGCATGGCGGCGGTGCAGCGTCAGTTTTTACGCTATGGCATCGCCTTTGGGGTGATGCTGGTGATCGCCTGTACACCGCCGCGGTTTTTCCGGCGCTGGGCGCCCTGGTTATTTGTGCTGGGGGTGCTAACGCTGATCGCTGTGCTGTTGGTGGGCGTTGGCGCTAAGGGTGCGCAGCGCTGGTTGCAGGTGCCGGGGCTGCCGCGCTTTCAACCCGCCGAGTTGATGAAGCTGGTCGTGCCGATGACCCTGGCCTGGTATCTTGCCGAAAAGCCCTTACCGCCTCAACTCTCGCATGCTATCAAGCTATTGATTATCATGTTGGTACCAACCCTGTTGATTGCTAAACAACCCGATCTGGGAACCGCAGTACTGATCGCCTCGAGTGGCGTCTTCGTACTGCTGTTATCAGGCTTATATTGGCGCTATATCGTCTCGGCAATGGTCTTGGCGGGTGCCTGTGTCCCTCTGGTATGGACGCTGATGCATGATTACCAGAAACAACGCGTGTTGACTTTTATGAACCCCGAAAGCGATCCGTTGGGTGCCGGATGGAATATTATCCAGTCTAAGACGGCGATAGGCTCAGGGGGTATTCATGGTAAGGGCTGGCTCAACGGCACCCAGTCGCAGCTCGATTTTCTACCCGAGGGTCACACCGATTTTATTATCGCGGTGTTGGCCGAAGAGTTAGGTCTGGTCGGGGTGCTGGTTTTGCTGGCCATTTATCTGTGTATTATCGCCAGAGGGCTTTATATCGCCAGCCAAGCCCAGGACACTTTCGGACGGCTGCTGGCCGGCAGTCTGACGCTGACCTTTTTTGTCTATGTGTTCGTCAATATCGGTATGGTGAGCGGTATCTTGCCGGTGGTGGGTGTACCTTTGCCTCTGGTCAGTTATGGTGGGACGTCCATCGTTACCCTGATAGCGGGGTTTGGGCTGATAATGTCGGTTCATAGTCACCGTACGATGGTAACCCGTTAGTCTGGCTAGCAAACGTCGAAGCCGCTGTAGAAACTGCGGTCGTTGAGCTCGTTTTAATTGAACCTAGTCTGAAAGTTGCGGACTAACCAATTTGGGTCCGGCCTGTTACCGGAGGAGAATAGATTAGATGTTGTTATCAACTTTGTTATCAAATCGTTGGATACCTGCTCTCGTCGCAGGGTTACTCTTGGGCACGACTTGCCTGGCAGGTGCGGCTACCGTCGTCGCCTCTAAGGACAACTACAAAGATCACCCCAAGGCTGCCCTGTTTGTCGAAAAAATGGTCGGGCAGGGGCAGGATCGGGATTTTGTTTCCGGGTTGGTCTTCGATGCAAAGCCGCAGCAATCGATTCTCGATGCGATCTCCAGGCCCGCTGAAAAGCGTCTGGATTGGGGTGGGTATTCCAGGATATTCCTGGGTCAGAGCCGGATCGATCAGGGTGTCGAATTTTGGGACACTCACGAGGATGCCCTGCTGCGGGCCAGTGGCTACTATGGCGTCGCCCCCGAGGTGATTGTCGCGATTATAGGCGTCGAAACACGCTATGGGCGTCAGGCGGGCAGTTACCGGGTGATTGATGCGCTGGCCACCCTGGCGTTTGACTATCCGCCCCGAAGTTCTTTTTTCACCACCCAACTGGGTGAGTTTATCCAGTTGGTGCAAGAGCAGAATCTCGACCCCGGCACGGTTAAGGGCTCTTATGCCGGAGCGATGGGGTATGGCCAATTTATTCCCAGCAGCTATCGTCACTATGCCGTCGACTTTGACCAGGATGGCCGCGCCGATATCCTGACCAATCCGGTTGATGCGATAGGCAGTGTCGCAAACTATTTCCGGCGGCATGGTTGGCGTACAGCAGAACCTGTGGCACTGCTGGCAACGCTGGATAGGGCCGTCGCTGCGGATCTCTTCAGCCGCGCACTAAAGCCGGTTGAAACGCTGGCCCATTGGCGCAATCTTGGAATGAATTTTGATCCGGCGATTGCCAACGAAAGAGTTGCTACCGCCTTGCAGCTCAGTAGCGCCGACGGTGATGAGTACTGGCTTGGACTGCACAACTTCTATGTAATTACCCGCTATAACCACAGTAGCCTCTATGCGATGGCGGTGCATCAGCTAAGCCAGGCGATTGCCGAAAAGCGCATGGCAGAGAAGTCTGTGGCCGAGATCAACGTTAACGAGAAAGAAGGCGCTTAGCTTGATCTACCGCAGACTCCTGGTTCTGGTCCTGGTGTTGTTAGTCGCGGCCTGTTCGACCAGTAAACCGTCGCGTTACAGCATCGATCAGGATCACGGCCCGAGTACGGAGGTGGATCTCTCGACGGTGGCCGATGCCGTACCCACGGGTGAAGCATCGAGCCGTGGCGGTAATAAGTCACCCTATAAGGTGATGGGAAAACAATACAGCGTGCTTGACTCCAACGAGGGTTATCTGGAGCGGGGCATTGCCTCCTGGTACGGTAAAAAATTCCATGGTCATCTGACGTCTAACGGTGAGACCTACGACATGTATGCGATGAGCGCGGCACATAAATCGCTGCAGTTACCCAGTTTTGTCCGCGTCACTAATCTCGATAACGGCAAGCAGGTGGTCGTCAGGGTTAATGATCGAGGCCCGTTTCATGGTGCACGTCTGATCGACCTGTCCTATGCGGCGGCTTTTAAGCTCGATATGCTAAAGGAGGGGACGGCGAGGGTTGAGATACAAACCCTCAGCGTGGCAAGTCAGCGTCCTGCCAGTACCGCCCTGATTCAGGCTGTCGCTCCGCGACAGCCGCAGCTGGCGAATCGATTTATTCAGGTGGGCGCTTTCTCCAGTTGGAGCTCGGCACAGAGCGTTAAGGCCCGGGTAGAGCTACTGTTGCGGGCACAACACGTTGAAGTGACAAAGAATTCCGCGACTCCCCCTCTGTATCGGGTGCGTGTCGGTCCCCTAGATACTACCCAGGCAGGGCTTGATAGCCTCTTAGCACGGCTCGCCACAGAGGGCTTTGCTGCGACCCAGGTATTGGACTTGCCCTGATCCATTCGCTACATTACCCGCGTTGTTTAAGCTGACGTATGTTTTTAACCCAAAGTAGAGTCATGATGATAGTTTTACCGACCCTCTCGACCCAGATTTCTCGACTCCTCGGCGCCGTTGTGTGTTGCCTAGTGCTCAATTCGTCTGTTAGCGCGACACCGGTATTGATACCGGCTCCCCCCGCGCTGGCTGCTACCGCCTACGTATTGATGGATGCCAGTACCGGCAAGGTGATTATCTCTGAGGATGCCGATAAACGCCTGCCCCCAGCCAGTCTGACCAAGCTGATGACCAGTTACATTGCCGATTATGAACTCGCCCAGGGCAATATCTCGATGGAAGACAGGGTGTTGGTCAGTGAGAAAGCTTGGCGAACCCAGGGATCACGGATGTTCATTCGTGAAGGAACCCAGGTCAAGGTTAAGGACCTGCTCAAGGGGATCATTATTCAGTCGGGTAACGATGCCAGTGTGGCGATGGCCGAGCATATTGCCGGCAGCGAGGGTGCGTTTGCGGATCTGATGAATCAGCATGCCGGTCAGCTGGGGATGCGCAACTCTGCGTTTCAGAATGCGACGGGCTTGCCGATCGAGAACCATTACACCACCGCCTATGATCTGGCGTTGCTGGCACGGGGTCTTATTCGGGATTATCCCGAAAACTATTCGCTCTATTCAGAGAAGTATTACACCTACAATAAGATACGTCAGCCCAACCGCAACAAGCTGCTGTGGCGAGATAGTAATGTCGACGGACTCAAGACCGGGCATACCGAGGAGGCGGGTTATTGTCTGGTCGCATCGGCTACCGATAACGGCATGCGCTTAATTTCGGTGGTGATGGGCACCAACAGCGAAGAAGCGCGGGCACAGGAGAGCCAGAAATTATTGGCCTATGGTTTCCGTTATTACGAATCGACCGAACTTTATCAGGCGGGCGAGGCGCTCAATACCACCAAGCTCTGGTCGGGTGCGCAGGACACGCTTAAACTCGGTGTTGCTCAGCTTGTTGCGGTGACGATCCCCCGCGGTCAAAGCAAGGCATTATCCATTACCCTGGATCTGGATAAGGTGATTCAGGCGCCGATCGTTGCGGGTACCAGTTATGGTACTCTGAACATCTCCTTGGGTGATGAGGTGTTAAAGCAGATCCCAGTTATTGCCTTGGAGACGGTAGAGCCTGCCGGCTTATTTACTCGGATATGGCACAGTATTGTGTTGTTCTTCCTGTCATTGATCGGTTGATCTGGTATTGCTCTGTAATAATGCGCTCGCCTGTGGGCGCCCTTTCTGGTTTAGTCTGCCATGTCCGCAATCGTCTATCTCAACGGTGAGTTTGTACCCAGGAGTGAAGCCAGGATCCCGGTGATGGATCGTGGTTTTTTGTTTGGCGATGCGGTCTATGAGGTCATCCCTTTTTTTTACGGCCAGGGGTTTCGCCTCGAGCAGCATCTGCAGCGGTTGCAATACAGTCTGGATGCGGTAGGCATCAGCCTGGAGCTGGACTGGAAAGCGCTGTTTGAACGGCTACTCGAGGTGAATGAGGGCGTGCACCAGGCCGTTTATCTCCAGGTCAGTCGCGGCGTGATGCAAGAGCGTAGGTTGCGCTATGACGAGGATCTACGGCCCACCGTCTTTGCCTACAGCTATCCGATTCGGGTGGCGCTGGAAGGGCCGCTTGAGCAGATCGCGGGTGTGACCGCCGTCACGGTTACCGATCAGCGCTGGGGTCGTTGTGATATTAAGGCCACGGGTTTGCTGGCCAATGTGCTGGCGATTCGGCAAGCCCAGCAGCAGGGCGCACAGGAGGCGCTGTTGGTGCGTGAGGGTTATCTGACGGAAGGTGCCTCCTGCAACCTGTTCGTGGTGGAGCAGGGGCAGCTGTATACGCCGTTGATGGATAGCCATACTCTGGCAGGTACCACCCGCGGCCTGTTGCTGGAGCTTATTCGAGAGTCGGGCATCAGCTGTATCGAACAACCTATTGCCGAACGACGCCTGGCACAGGCCCAGGAGGTCTGGATCAGCAGCTCGACCCGTGGTGTCTTGCCGGTGATCCGGATAAATGGCCAGCCCGTCGCGGCCGGTGTTCCCGGTCCTCTGTGGTTGAAGGTCGCACAACTGTTTCAACTATTTGAACGCCAGATGTTAGCTAACAACGAGAAAACTACATGACCGATCAGCAACCGCCCCGCATAGAGTTCCCCTGCGCCGATTACGCCATCAAGGTGATCGGGGTCGGTGCGGACGACTATGAAGCCCTGGTGATTGAGATCGTGCGCAAGCATGCCCCTGATCTCGATACCACCCAGGTCTCTACCCAGCCAAGCCGCAACGGCACCTTCGTGTCTGTGCGTCTGGCCATTACCGCGACGGGCCACGAGCAACTTAAAAATCTGCATCTGGAGCTGATGGCGACCGGTAAGGTCAAGATGGTGATCTGATGAGTGATTCAGTCAGCCGTCCGCTGCTGATCCGCCAGCTGGGTCGTCAACCCTATCTGCCGGTCCTGGAGGCGATGCAGCGCTTTACGGATAGTCGCGATGCCACCCGTGTTGATGAACTCTGGCTGGTCGAGCATGACCCGGTCTTTACTCAGGGGCAGGCGGGTAAGCCCGAGCATTTGCTGGCGCCGGGCGATATTCCGGTGGTCAGGGTCGATCGAGGTGGCCAGGTGACCTACCACGGTCCCGGTCAGCTGGTCGTCTATCTGCTGCTGGATCTGCGCCGCTTAGGGCTGGGGGTGCGTGAGCTGGTGACCCTGATGGAACAGGCGCTGGTGGAGCTACTGGCCGGTTATGGGATCGATAGCTACCCCAAGGCAGATGCGCCGGGTGTCTATGTAAAACAACACTCAGAGGGCGATGCCAAGATCGCATCGCTGGGACTGCGGATACGACGCGGTTGCAGCTTTCATGGCCTGGCGCTGAATGTCGATATGGATCTGAGCCCATTTTTACGTATTAACCCCTGTGGTTACGCGGGTTTGTCGATGACGCAGATGATTGCATTGGCCAATCCACAGCAGCATTCTTCGTGTAAACTGACCGAGGTTGGTTCGCGCTTGCAACAGATTTTCACCCGTCGGTTGGGGTATGATTCAACCTGTACAACCCCGCAACTGTTTTAATACGGTATTTATTTAGACTGCTCATAGGCAATTTCAGATGGCTCAGGATCAACTTTCAGACCCAGTAAAAAGTAAATCAGCTAAGGCAGTGCAAGGGGTTAAACTGCGCGGCGCAGATAAATTGTCTCGGATTCCTATTAAAGTCATCCCCACCGAAAAAGCCGACATGCTTAAAAAACCGAGCTGGCTGAAGGTCAAATTACCCTCGTCACCTGAGATCAGCCGGATCAAGCAGGTACTGCGTGAGCACAAGCTGTCATCGGTCTGCGAAGAGGCCAGTTGCCCCAATCTAGGTGAGTGTTTCAGTAATGGCACCGCGACCTTTATGATCATGGGTGATATCTGCACCCGTCGCTGCCCGTTTTGTGATGTGGCGCACGGTCGGCCCAATCCATTGAAGGTGGATGAGCCTCGGGAGATGGCCGAAGCGATCGCCGATATGCGCCTCAAATATGTGGTGATCACCTCGGTTGATCGGGATGATCTGCGCGATGGCGGGGCTGCTCACTTCGCCGAGTGCGTTGCTGAGACCCGTAAGCTGGTGCCCAATATAGAGGTTGAAACCCTGGTGCCCGATTTCAGGGGACGTATGGATGTGGCGCTGGATGCTTTAGTGGTATCTCCTCCTGATGTGCTCAACCATAATCTGGAGACCGTGCCTCGGTTGTACAAGGAGGTCAGGCCAGGGTCGGATTACCAGTGGTCACTGGATCTGCTCAAGAAATTCAAACAGCGCTGCCCCGATGTCACCACTAAGTCCGGCCTGATGGTCGGCCTGGGTGAGACGATCGAAGAGATCGAACAAGTAATGCGCGACCTGCGTGCTCATGATGTCGATATGATCACCATCGGTCAGTACCTGCAGCCGAGCCGCGATCACCTGCCGGTTGCGCGTTTTGTTCATCCCGATGAGTTCGATGCGTTGGCGGTCCTAGGTAAATCACTGGGCTTCAAGCGTGTCGCCAGTGGACCGCTGGTTCGCTCCTCCTACCATGCCGATCGTCAGGCACACGGTGACAAGATTAGCTAAAGTCTGCGTCAGGCTGAAGCCTAACCTACAAAAAACGGGATACTGCGCAGGCAGTATCCCGTTTTTTTTGGCTATGTACTCGTTAATTGTTGCGGCGCAGCCCCCTTTACTTCGTCAGACTGAAGCCCGAACTACAGGGACGTAGCTAGGCAGCTGAAGGCTCCTGCAACAACTGCACTTCCCACATCCCTGTGGGGTGTGCTGTGCATGCAGGAGCGTTTGACGGCTAACCTACAAAAAACACTCCCTGTGGGTTGGCGTTTTTGGGTAGGCGTTGCCCGTTCCCTACGGGCTTAACGCACTTCCTACATCCCTGTAGGTCGAAAGTAGTCCGACAATTCTAGCAAGGTGCTGTCCTCGTCAGGCTTTAGCCTAACCTACAAAAGAAGGACCGTAGGCGGGGATGCAATCCCAGCAAAACCCCTATGGGTTCCAGGTGGACTCGTCTGTGCCGATGGTGCCGTTATCGTCTTTATCCCAGCGCTTAATCCCAATGGAGGTGAGTTCCAGGTAGCCATCGCCGTCCTGTCCGGTGCCGGTGATGGGAGTCGCCCTGAGTGTGTAGCCGCTGTTGTCGGCGCCTTGTAGGGACAGGTTGTAGAACTTGTCGAGGGTATCGATCGGGGTCTGCGACGGGAATACGTGGGTCTTGGGCGGGTTAGGGTAACCGGTACCGCTGTGGGCGTTATCGTAGCTATTGTGGTCGCTACGGTAACGTTCCATGCTGGTCGAGAAGGCCAGGAGTGCATTCCGGGCGTCGGTGCGCCGACTGTCGGTCAGATACTGCAGATAGCTGGGGTAGGCGACCATCAGCAGAATGCCGGCGATAGCGACAGTGATCATCACTTCGATCAGGGTAAAGCCCGGCTGTTCCTGCTCCTGGTGTGTTCGAGAGGGGTGGGCTCGGAGGCGATGCAGCGGCACTGGCTCTGGCATTAGTAGCTCTCCTCTATCCAGTAGGTTCGAGTGGATTCGACATCGGTATCCACCTGGTCGAGACGTTCGGGTCCGATCCAGACGGTTGGTTTACTGTCCAGCGTATCGATCACCGTCGGTGTTGCCGGGATGCTGCCGATTTGCAGCTGGATCACCCGATCTGCGGCCGTGATGCTGCCATCCTCGTTGATATCTTTTAAGGGTGTGGCATCGAACAGGCTGACCAGATAGGCGCGGCTGGTGCCCTGGTTTGGATTACAGGATCCCTCTGTGGCGGCCGTCGGCGCGTAGGAGGTAAATACGATCTGGTTTTGAATAGTGGTACTGCCGGAGAGCACCTTCTCGCCGCTGTCTTGCATGCGCAGATACCAGCCCTCTTTGCGGTCGACATCGCTGTTGGATAAGGCGACCTGAGCCGAGGCCTGCAGGGCCGCGTCATTACCGCCGATATGATTGTCGGTGGCATCGTACAGATCTGTTTCGGTCAGCGTGGTCCAGCGCGTGGGCTTGGCGTGAGTCGCGAGCTGTTTGATCATATAGAAACGATCGTCGATGGCGGTGTTCAGTGGATGGGCACGAAACCCCGACCCTATGGCCAATGACAGATAGCGCTGCTTGCCATCGACGGCCAGCGCCAGGTCAGGAGGATAGTAGAAGCGACGGTTGCTGGCCTCGTCGCTGCCGCCCAAAGAGGCGAGCTTGGTAATGTCGACAGACTGGTTCAGCTGGTTATCGTTATCGGTATTGTAGATATCAAAACGCCACAGCTGGCCACCCATATCGCCCACATAGAGCTGATCCGCAATGCCGTCCTGATTCATGTCAATGACCCGGACTTGGGAGGGGATGCTGTAATTCATATCGGCATGGCTTTCGTTATGGCTTCCGTTATTAGTACTGTCGTTTCCTGCGGACCAGATCAGTGCACCGGTAATCGCATCGACGATGTAGACCGCATTACCCAGAGCATCGGCGGTGCGAACCGAGGCGTCGTCCTGACTGACATCGTATCCGCCGCCAAAGATCAGGACCTCGTATTTGACGTTATCGAAGATCACCTTACTTTTTACCGGCTGTGACCAGGTCTGGCCCAGCGCCTCAAACCCCGGACTGCCTCCGGTGATCTGCCACATCACTCTGGGGTGATTAACGTCGGTGACATCCAGCGCGTAGTAGTTGCGCCCCCCCCGGCGCATGCCGATATAGAGGTAGGCGAAATCACCGCTGTCTTGCAGATCGCCGTCTTTGTTGGCGTCTTTGGTCCAGAGGGTGATGCCACCATCCAGGCCGTAGGGGCGTGACGGGGTGCTGGCGTTGACGTAATAAGTATCCAGGTTACGGAGCAGCTCCTTGGGGATAAACGCAAACTGCTCGATGCCGGTATTGATATCGATTGCATGCAGGAAGCCTTCGTTGGTGCCGACGAAGATGCTGCTCGCGGGTGGATCGCTTAGCCCATCGTAGGTCACCAGTTCCGGACGGGAGTGGAGCGGATCCCCCAGTTCAAAGCGCTGGGCGCCATTGGCATCCAGTCCACGCGCCCACTGCAGCAGATCGCTGCGGTAGGCATCGCTCTTGGCCGCGATGTCGAGCAGGTCTGAGTCTTTGCTGATTAACGGATTGGATTCGTGGAAGGCATTGGCCGAGACACTGAGCTCAGCGCCAGAGACATTGGTATAGAGATGTCGAGTCACAGGGATCTTGCTCGCCGCCCCCCCTTTTTCGACCGCGTTGCCATCTTCGTCGACCGACCAGAAACTCTGGGAGTCGATGCCGAAGAAGCCGGTCAATGGATCGATCGCAGGCTGCTGCGGGCTGCGGTTATCGTACAGCGTCGCCGGGCTGCCCTTGAGCTGATATTTTTTCAGGTTGCCGTACCATTTAGCGGTTTCCTGGGGTTTGAACAGTGAGAAGTAGACATCATCACGGTGGGAAAAACGGTTGAACTGGTTGATGGTGACACTGGGTTGCACAAAGGTGGTGTTCACCGCCTTGATAGTCTTGATAATGGTATCGAAGACGCTGGTCAGGTCGCTGGCCGATTCAGCTTGGAAGAACGCCCCCCCTCCGGCTTCGGCCAGGCTGGTCAACCAGGCAGTTTCGAACTCGAGGCCGATGGTATAGGTCTTAATGGTCTGATCCTGTGCTCGAGAAAGCTGGTCTTGGGTATGCAGGAAGTTGGCCAGCTCGATACCACACTCTTCGTTGTCGTCGTTGCCGACGCAGCGGGTCTCTCCCGTCAGCGCCTTGATCTTTTGGATCGAGTTATTGTGGTTGGCAAAGCCATCGGTGAGCAACACGATGTAGTTGGCCTGACAGTCTTCGGTGATGGGCGTTATATAGGTGGGAACGCTGTCAGCCTGATCGACGAGGCTTTCTCCCGCACAATCGCCAGATCCAGGGTTTTCTGCGGTACAGCCATCGGGATAGACCACCAGGCCCCCGGCGTAGGAATCCGGATGCGAGATGCGCTTGAGGTGTTTGTTGCCACCGGTTCCTCGGGTCCTGCCATAGTCCACCGGCTCTCCCCGGTAATAGCGTGCGGCTTCGTAGAGGGTATCTACGATGGGGGTCCAGCCATCATCGGGCAGTGATTGAACCGCGTCGATCATCTCGCTGCGAACGGTTGCCGAGGTTGTCGTCACGTCGTTTGGCTTGGCGTATAACATCAGCCTTGGGGGGAGGTTGCTGCTGTCGTAGGATTCGGAGCGGCGGTGACCGCTACCTTCGATGATAAACGCCATCGCATTGCCGCTAGTCCAGCCGGTTTGGGCGGTCAGTTCATTGATGATGGAGGCTATATTGGGCGACTGGATGGTATCTCCTGCCTGGTTCCAGGTCTCGGGAGCCCAGGATACCGATGCGTTGGTCGGCGTCCGGTTGCTGATATTGTTGCTGCCGGTCGTAAACGTCGTTGGGTTGGCGTTTAGGTGGCCCTGGATGGTTAACGAGGATGAGCCGCTGTTAGCGGCATCGGCCGTAAATTCGATATAGGCGTTGGAGAGAGTGGTGTTGGGCGCCAGAGGAATGCTGCGGTAGCGTAGCCCCACTATGTTCTCACCCAGATCCAGATCTGAACTGCTTAGCTGCATCGAAGAACTAGCTTGTTCGGCGTCATCGCTATCGGCGAGGATGTTGTAGCTGTAGGGTTGATAGATACAGGCACCCTCAGCCACAGAGTCGATGTCGTAGCTGATCTCCAACTTCGCGGCCTTATCGACATCATTCTCGAAGGCATGTGCTATGCGTTGAGCATTACCTTCAACGAAGAACGTCATGCTGTTGCCGCCGCACCAGCCTGGCAGGTTTACAATCTCCTGGGCAATGGTCAACAGCTCAGGAGAGGTGTACGTGCTGCCATCGCTCCAGGCCGGTGTGCCCATCCAGCCGACAGAATTAGTGGTGGACGTGCGCCCACTGAGGTTGTTGGCGTTGGCATCAAACAGGTCACTGTGTCCAGCGAGCTCGCCCCGGAAGAGTAGGGAGGCCGATTCGGCATTGGTGTTACCGGCGCTGAGTTTAAGCCGGGCGGAGGTGATCGTGGCGCCCTGAGGTACGCCGACATTGTTAAAGCGCAGGCCAACCGTTTGTGACTCCCCTGAGCCGCTACCGGTTGAATATTCGATAGTCAGCTGGGGTCTCTGATCGTTATTAACGGTGGAATCGTAGGAATGAAACTGCCTTTTATCGCTACTGCTGCCGCTGATGCGCTCGATAATAAAGGCCATCTTGTTGTTAGCAACCCAGCCACCACGGTTGACGATCTCCTGAACGATGCTGCTGATATCGACCGATTGCATCTGCTGGCCCGCAGCGGGTGCGTTAGCCGCAGCGATATCCCAGTCGACCCTGGCCGAGGTCTTGCTTCGCTGGGTCAGGTTGTTTCTTTTGTTTTTAAATACGCCGGCGTTATCGGTATCCTCGCCGAAGATGCTCGCGCTCAGCGCACCGTCGTAGTGGTCTTTTACGCTGAAGGTCAGATAAGCGTTGCTGATGCTGGCTCCTTGCGGAATATCGACCAGACGAAACCGCAGCCCGATCACCTGCTCAGTATTTCCTTCGTACATCATCTCCAGGTCCGGGCTATCGAGATTGGCTTTGCTACCGATCGGCTGCTCTGCATCATCGTTGGGGTGTGAAATGGTCCGGCTGATGGAGGTGCTGCCCGGATTAAGGATTTCCAGCAGGGTTGAATTCAAGCGAACACTCCCATCGGCGAGTTGTTCGGCGTCGTTGTTGCCGCTGCTGATGCTGACGTCGACGTTACCGGTGATCAACGCATTCGTCGTAGCTCCGGTGAGGACCTGATCGATATCTCTAACAGGGTAGAGCACGGGTCCGCCAGGATTGGTAAAGCGCATCAAGCCAACATTAATATCCTCGGCATTGTTAAGCACATGGGTTAGCGCCTGTTTCATCCGGTCCATGCGGCTGATATTACCGCCGTCCTTCTCTCCCATAGAGCCGGAAGTGTCGAGGATAAACATGACATTGGGCTTGAGGGTACTGCTGTTGCTACCGCCGAAATAGATCTCGGTATCATCGGCCCAGGCGGGGGTGCAGATCAGCCAGGTACTGAGTAGGCTGCTGAGGATAACCCTGATTTTTCGATTGCTGACGGTCATAACATCTCCTGCCGGGGTGATCCCGCTATTGATCATCCGTTGATGCGACAAAACTGACACGGACAGGGTAATG
>JBLHND010000030.1:0-28932 GCA_047622605.1 Motiliproteus sp.
AGATATCCGCCCCCATCGCGATCAAACACTCGGCAAGGTCGACCACTTCAGGTTCTTTCGCCGCATTTTCAAGGGTGGTGATCCCCTTCGCCAGGGTCGCCGCCATCAATATATTTTCAGTACCGGTCACCGTCACGGTATCGAAGAGAATGTGTGCACCCCTGAGGCCGCCATCGGCCTCGGCGTGAATATAGCCCTCTTCCACGGTGATCGTCGCGCCCATCGCCTCCAGGCCGCGAATATGCAGATCTACCGGACGACTGCCGATCGCACAGCCTCCAGGCAGCGATACTTCAGCCTTGCCAAACCGTGCCAGCATCGGCCCCAGCACCAGAATCGACGCCCGCATGGTCTTAACCAGATCATAGGGAGCGATCAGGGTATTAACGTGTCGAGGATCGATCTCCGCATTATGGTTTTCATCCATCGCCACACCGACCCCCATTCGACCCAGGAGTTTGAGCATGGTCGTGACATCCTGCAGCTGGGGCAGGTTGCGAATATTTACCACCCCCTCGGCCAACAGCGTTGCGGCAAGGATAGGCAGGGCCGCATTTTTGGCTCCCGAGATCCAGACTTCGCCATCGATCCGGCATTCACCGGATATTTTCAATTTATCCATACTACTTCCACTGGTACAGGACCCGTTATATACCCGGATCTAGTCAACACTAGCCGTTTTGCAGCGCAAGCCACTGAGCGGGCGTATAGGTCTTTATCTTCACCGCATGGATCGAGCCATCGGCGATCTGTGCGTTTACACAGCCATAAACCAGCTGCTGCTTTTTAACCGGCGACAAGCCTGCGAAGAGTTCGCCTACGACGGTGACCTCAAAAGAGCAACCCTCACCTGCGGTGATCACTTCACAGCCTTCGAGTTGCTGTTCGATCAGCTGTTTTACTTCAACTGCCTGCATAAATACTCCCGCTTGACGGATCAAAAAAAGAAGCGGCCAATACTATAGAAAACCACTCTAAAAGGCGAAGCCTAGAACCGCCTCAGGCGAATCCAGAGTCACGGCCCAGAAGCTGCGACCAGGGACTGCAGATCACTCAGTTCGGCAATCGCATGCAGCTCGGCGGGCAGATGACAGAACTCAACCTCGGTACCCCGCAGCAACGCCTTGCGCCGCCAGCTTAACAGCAGCGCCAGCGCTGCGGTATTGACCGAGGTAATTGCTGAAAAATCAAACCGACAACCGTCCTTAGCCTGCTCTATAGCCTCGCAACCCACGTCGTTCAGGGGGACCACCGAGTCAAAGTCGATAGCACCCGAGACCTGCCACACTCCGGGTTGCTGCTCCACCAGCTGCGCCGGCACCTTACTCAGTGACCTTATTAAACAGGAACTTGCCAATAAGCTCCTCGAGTACCAGCGAAGATTGCGTATCGCCAATAGTATCGCCATCGCGAAGTAGCTCTTCATCGGCGCCGACGGTCACCCCTATATACTTCTCGCCCAACAACCCGGCGGTAAGAATCGCAGCCGAGGTATCGTAGCTCAGGTAGTTCGCATCCTTATTGATCTTCATTTCGACGCGCGCCTTGAGGAGTTTCTTGTCGATAGTGATGGCGGTAACCTCGCCAATCAATACGCCCGACATCGAGACTTTAGAGCGCTCGGTCAGCCCACCTGCGTTCTCAAACAGGGCGTAGAGGGTATAGCTCGGTTGAGTACCAGATAGGCTCAGGCCGCTGACATTGACGATTAGCACCGCCAGCGCCACCAATCCGGCCAGCATAAAGGTACCGACACTCAGTTCTAGGGTTCGCATCCGCATGATTAAAGATCTCCAAACATAAGTGCTGTCAGCAGGAAGTCGAGCCCCAATATTGCCAACGAAGAATAGACAACGGTTGTAGTCGTCGCCTTACTGATCCCTTCAGACGTAGGGACACAATCATAACCCTGGAAAACAGCGATCCAGGTCACTACAAAACCAAAGACGATCGCCTTGATGATGCCATTAACGACATCCTCGCCAAACTCAACCGAGGATTGCATATTGGACCAGAACGAGCCTTCGTAGATGCCCAGCCATTCAACTCCGACCAGCATGCCACCCCAGACCCCGACCACACTGAAGATCATCGAGAGTATGGGTAGCGAAATAAAGCCGGCCCAGAACCGGGGGGCCACTATTCGACGCAGCGGATCTACACCGATCATCTCCATCCCTGCCAGTTGCTCCGTCGCCTTCATCAGGCCGATCTCGGCGGTCAACGCCGATCCTGCCCGACCCGCGAACAACAACGCGGTCACCACCGGCGACAGCTCGCGCACCAGGGTAAGCGCCACCATCTGCCCGACCGCCTGCTCCGACCCGTAATCGACCAACAGGGTGTAACCCTGCAAGCTGATCACCATGCCGATAAACAACCCCGATACGATGATAATAACCATCGACAGCACCCCTATGGAGTACAGCTGGCGCATCAGGAGCGGAAAACTGGTTCTCGGGGTCGGCAGCGCAACCAGAGAGTGGTATAGAAACACCCCCGAGCGCCCCAGATTCATCACTCTGGACAGCGCACTGCGCCCTAGTGTTGCAATCATTTCGATCATCGGCCTGCACCCCCGGGCATCAAACTCTCTAAATAGTCAGCCGCCGGATAATGGAAGGGGACAGGCCCATCGGGAAGCCCCTGCATAAATTGCCTCACCTGCGGCAGATCCTCGCCCAACACCTGCTCTGGCGTCCCGTGGGCCAGCACGCGGGAATCCGAGACCAGATAGACATAATCGGCAATACTGAGCGTTTCCTTGATATCGTGAGAGACCACGATACTGGTGTGCCCCAGGGCGGTATTAAGCGACCTGATCAACTTAACCACCACCCCCATCGCAATAGGATCTTGACCTGCAAAAGGCTCATCGTACATCATCAGATCCGGATCCAACGCGATCGCCCGCGCTAGGGCAACGCGCCGAGCCATGCCGCCGGAGAGTTCACTGGGCATCAATTTCTCGGCCCCACGCAAACCGACCGACTGCAGCTTTATCAGCACCAGATCGCGCACCATCTGCTCCGGCAACCGGGTATGAACCCGCAACGGAAAAGCCACGTTATCAAACACGCTCATATCGGTAAAAAGCGCGCCGCTCTGGAACAGCATTCCCATCCGTTCGCGCAGATTAAACAGCTCCGAGCGCCCGAGCCCTGGCACACTGTGACCATCGATAATAATATCACCGGCATCGGGACGCAGCTGACCACCGATCAGCTTTAGCAGCGTGGTCTTGCCGGTACCGCTAGGCCCCATGATCGCGGTTATCTTGCCACGCGGGATCTGCATCGTCAGATCACGGAAGATAGTGCGATCGCCGCGGGTAAAAGTCAGCCCTTCGATGCGAATAAGAATGTCGTCGAGTAATTTCATAGTCTTAAATAAGAGTCATAATAAGAGCCCGCTACGGGCACGCTTAGAAACGAGGGGCGCTACTATAGCATCTGTCTCCGTGTGAATGTAGACTGCCCGAAATTCTGCATCAGCTAATCTACGCACGGTACCATACGTCTGTAAAAAACCGGCTGTAAAAAAACCGGCTGTAAAAACAAGGACAATAGCAGGTTACCCTGGACTGCGCATCACTCCTAGGAGGCTGACCGCCTTCTCGTCAAGAGATAGGGCGATCGTAGCGAGAGATTCCCGCTCTCTTAAGGTAAGAGGGAGTCAGATTTTCTGATCATTTGCGAAAAATAGTGGTTCTATTTGCCAAAAATGAGCGGGGGAATATGGCTCCCTTCTATCTAAAGAGCGCGAGAATTTCGCAGTAAGTCAGCCTGTTCTCGACCAGCCTCCTTGACTCTCACTTTTATTGATACTGGAATTCTCGATGCCTGAGATGCTACCCGCAATCGGCGCCATTCTGGCCGGCTTCGTGATCCTGATATGGAGCGCCGATCGCTTCGTGACCGGGGCCGCTGCCACCGCCAAAAACCTGGGCATGTCACCGATGCTAATCGGCCTGACCATCGTATCCATCGGCACCTCCGCGCCCGAGATGCTGGTATCCGGCATCGCCTCCTATACGGGCGCCGGAGGCCTGGCGATCGGTAACGCCCTGGGCTCCAACATCGCCAATATCGGCCTGGTACTCGGGATCACCGCCCTGATTGCCCCCCTACCGGTCAAATCAGGCATCTTGCGTAAAGAGCTGCCCCTGTTGCTGGCGGTGTCAGTGCTTGCAGGCCTGGTATTGATCGACGGCGAGCTCGACCGCCTCGACGGCGGCATCCTGCTTATAGGCCTGGTCATCACCCTGATCCTGTTCGCGCGTTTTCAGCGCTATGCCGATCCGGACGAGATAGCCCATGAAGAGGAAGAGCTGCCTGACCTGCCTCAAGCGCGCGCCCTGTTCTGGCTTATTATCGGTCTGATCCTCTTAGCCGCGAGTTCACGCCTGCTGGTCTGGGGCGCAACCGATATCGCCACCGGCCTGGGGGTCAGCGATCTGATCATCGGCCTCACTATCGTCGCGATCGGCACCAGCCTGCCCGAGCTTGCCGCCTCCGTCGCCAGCGCCCTCAAGGGCCACCACGACATCGCCATCGGCAACATTGTCGGCTCTAATATCTTCAACTTATTAGCGGTCATGTCGCTGCCTGGCCTGATCCACCCGATCAGCTTCGACAGCCTGGTGCTGTGGCGCGATTACGGCGCCATGATGCTCTTCACCCTGGCGCTGCTGGCCTTTGCCTATCTGATGGGCAGAGGCAAGATCAACTGCGTCGAAGGTTGCCTGCTGCTGACGGGCTATTCAGGCTACCTAGGGTTACTATATTATATGGCGTCCGCCTCCTAAGCCCTCAATCAATCAACGGCCACTAGCCAATGGATCTTATGAACTCTCCCGACCAGTTTATTCAGTCCGCCCGCCGCACGATTGCCGTGGAAGCGGAGGCCGTCGCCGCCCTCGAACAGCAACTGGACCACCATTTCAGCCACGCCTGTGAGCTGGCACTCAACTGCAAAGGCCGGGTCATAGTGACGGGCATGGGAAAATCGGGACATATTGGCAAAAAGATCGCGGCGACTCTCGCCAGCACCGGCACCCCCTCCTTTTATGTCCACCCGGGCGAGGCCAGCCATGGCGATATGGGCATGATCACCGCTCAGGATCTGGTGATCGCACTATCCAACTCAGGCAGCACCACCGAAGTGGTCACCCTGCTGCCACTGATTCAACGCCTCGGAATCCCGTTAATCAGTATCACCGGAAACCCGCTCTCCGTGCTATCCCAAGCGGCCAACGCCCATCTTGATGTCAGCATCAAGAACGAGGCCTGCCCGCTGGGACTCGCACCGACCGCCAGCACCACCGCCGCGCTGGTGATCGGTGATGCGCTGGCGATTGCGCTTCTCGAAGCCCGAGGCTTCAGCCCGGAAGATTTTGCTTTCTCCCATCCGGGTGGTGCTCTGGGGCGCAAACTGCTGCTCAAGGTCAAGGACCTGATGCACAGCGGCGCAAGTCTGCCACAGGTCAATCAGCATACCAGCCTGAGTGACACCCTAGTCGAAATCAGCCACAAAGGCCTGGGCATGTGTGCCGTTGTGGATGCAGAGGGCCTTCTGGTCGGCGTGTTTACCGATGGCGATCTGAGGCGCACCCTCGACCTGCAACTGAATATAAGGCAGACATCGATCGCTCAGGTGATGACCCGGAATGCCCAGACCACTACCGCCGACAGCCTGGCGGCGGCAGCACTACACCTGATGGAAGAGCGTAAGATCAACGGTCTTATCGTTATAGACTCTGAGCGCCGGCCTATAGGTGCGCTCAATATGCACGACCTGTTGCGTGCGGGAGTGCTCTGATGGACCCATCCAACTCTCAACGAGTCATGACCATACAATCCATACCACAACCTGCGGTGCGCTGAGGATTATCTTGAATTCAAAGGGTTTACAGCTGTTCTTATCACTTAGCGCCAGCCTGCTAATACTGCTGGCCTGGGGCTTTATGGAACCTGAGCGCATCATCCTCTATTCGGAATCGACACAGATAGGCGAAGCCGATGCTTATACGACCGGCGTCAAGATTCAGCAGTTCGACCTTGAGGGCAGACTGACCCACTCGATCCAGGGCCAGCGCATTCGCCACCTGCCCAGCACTGATCACACTCTGATCGATGAACCGATCATAACCCTGTATCGGGAAGGCAAAGCCCCGATCACCGCCGTAGCCCGTCTTGGAGACTTGGAGCCCGACCATGATACCTTCTGGTTACGCGAAGAGGTGGTCCTGTACAACCAGATCGACCGGCGCTATCGCTTTGAGACCACCAATTTAAAACTTACGCCCGCAAAACAACAGGCAGAGACCGATGCCGAGGTAGCCATCTACCAGCCCATCGGCACCACCCATGCCCTGGGGATGACGGCAAATTTTATCGACGACACCCTTCAGCTACACAACGCAGTCCGAGGCCGCTATGAATCCAATTAACCGTTGCCTGCTCCTGCATGGCTCGGTGCGGCCTGCCACCCAGGTGCTGGCACTACCTCAAGACAACAGCATGACGGCAAATTTCACCTCCGCCAGCATCCAATTACACAACCCAACCACACAACGCAGCCCGAGGCCGCTATGAACCCAATTAACCGTTGCCTGCTGCTCGCTGGCTGCGTGCTGTTTACCCTGCCCTGCTGGGCATTACCTCAAGACAAACTACAGGCGATAGAAATATCTGCAGACTCTGCTGAAATCGATGACAGCAGGGGTACCGCGACCTATTCCGGCAACGTCAAACTCATCCAGGGATCTCTGCGGCTCGACGCCGACGACCTGACGCTACACACCGATAATAACGGTGACGTCCAGCTCCTGGTCGCCAAAGGACGCCCGGCTCATTTTCAACAGCAACATCAGATCGACGCCCCGGTCACCCATGGTTATGGCCAGACGATTGAGTTCGACATCCAGCTGGACCTGCTGACGCTGACCGAACAGGCCAAACTACTGCGCGCCGATGACAGTTTCAGAGGCAAACGCATCCAAGTCGATACCACCAAAAACGTGATCCAGGCCTTCAGCGACAAACGTCAGCCCGACAGCCGGGTACAGATGATCATCAAGCCCCGAGTCAAGACCTCTGCCGCAGCGGCCTCCATTACGCCTGCGCCCACAGCGACTACCACAGCGACTACCACGACTACCACCTCAACTACGCCTGACGCCAAAACCGACTCAGAAGACAGCACTCAAGAGACCCCGCAACCATGAGTTGTCTCGAAGCACGCCACCTGGCTAAGACCTATAGCCGCCGCCAAGTCGTAAAAGATGTCTCTATAACGATCAATCAGGGCCAGATCGTCGGCCTGCTCGGCCCCAACGGCGCAGGCAAGACCACCTGTTTTTACATGATCGTGGGATTAGTCCCCTCAGACCACGGCCAGGTTCTGGTTGACGGCGAAGATATCACCCGCCTACCGATGCACGGCCGAGCCCGAAAAGGAATAGGCTACCTGCCTCAGGAAGCCTCTATCTTTCGTAAACTCAGCGTCCACGACAACATCATGGCGATTCTTGAAACCCGTCGTGGTCTCAACCTGCGACAACGCCAGCAAGCCCTTGAAAAACTTCTGGATGAATTTCATATCCAACACATCCGCGACAGCCTGGGGATGAGCCTGTCAGGGGGCGAGAGACGGCGAGTGGAAATAGCCAGAGCCCTGGCTACAGAACCCGCCTTTATCTTACTGGACGAACCTTTTGCCGGTGTCGACCCTATCTCTGTTAATGATATCAAGCAGATCGTCACCCATCTTAAAGACCGGGGTATAGGGGTCCTGATTACCGACCACAATGTCCGCGAAACCCTGGATATCTGCGAGCACGCCTACATCGTTAATGATGGCTATCTGCTGGCCGAAGGCACACCCGATGAGATCCTGGCAGATGAACTGGTGAAATCAGTTTATTTGGGTGATCAGTTCCGACTATGATCACTAGGAGGCTGACCGAGAATGGACTGACCTACTGCGCCTCTCTCGCTTCGATCGCCCTATCTTTTAAAAGAGAGGACGGTTAGCCTCCTGGGAACCTGTCAGCCTATAAGCTTCATGCCAGATCTATATGCCAGATCTATGCCGCTTTCGTGTATGCTGCAGAGTAATTTCATATCACCTCATTTGAAACAAGGTAACACTCTGACTCGATGAAAACCTCGCTTCAATTAAGAATCAGCCAGCAGTTAACCATGACCCCCCAACTGCAGCAGGCGATCAGGCTACTGCAGCTTTCGACGCTCGATCTGCAACAGGAGATTCAGGAGAACCTCGAAGCTAACCCTATGCTTGAGGCCCTCGATGACCTGCTTCAGAGTGACGTCGATATTCCGGCACAGAACACCCAAAAAACAACCGAGACACCCGATACAGTCGATTCAGCTGAATCGGCAACGACCGAGTTCGAGAACCCCACAGACGACGCACAACTTAACGAAGACTGGAACGAAAACATCCCCACCGAACTCGCCAGTGATAGCACCTGGGATGATAGCTACCCGTCTGCGACACCAGGCAGCGGCAACAGCAGCGGCGATTACGAGGGGATGGCGTTTGAAACGCCTGATAGCTCCAGCGACACTCTCACCGATCATCTGCAGTGGCAACTCAACCTGACGCCGATGAGCGACCTTGACCGACTCATCGCCGAACCTATCATCGACGGCATCGATCCCGACGGCTACCTGCGGGTTTCCATCGAGGATATCCTGGCATGCCTTGACCTGGACGCGCTCAATCTCACTGCAGAACAGCTGCCCGAAGCCGAGGAAGTACAAGCCGTTCTTCGCCGTATTCAACACTTTGACCCCCCCGGAGTCGGTGCCCGCGATCTGCGTGAGTGCCTGCTGATTCAACTAGACCAGCTACCGCCGCAACCCGAATCACTACAGCGTTATCGCCAGACCCGACAACTGGTTAACCAGCACCTGGCCCTGCTTGGCAGCCGGGACTTCAAACAACTGCTGCGACGTATGAAACTCAAGGAGAGCGAACTGCTTGAGATCATCGCCATCATTCAAAGTCTTAATCCGCGCCCGGGCAGCCTTATTGATTACGGTGACCCTGAATACGTCATCCCCGATGTCACGGTGAAAAAAGAGCAGGGTTCCTGGACCGTCAACCTGAACAACGGCGCCATGCCAAAGATCCGCATCAATAGCGGCTATGCCGATCTGATAAAGCGCGCCGACAATAGCGCCGACAATGTCTATTTAAAAAACCATCTGCAGGAAGCACGCTGGTTTATCAAGAGTCTGCAGAGCCGCAACGAAACCCTACTGAAGGTGTCTTGTAAAATTGTCGAACATCAGCAGGATTTTCTCGAATACGGCGAAGAGGCTATGAAACCCCTAGTACTTGCCGAAATTGCAGCAGCAGTAGAGATGCACGAGTCGACCATCTCCCGCGTCACCACCCAAAAATTCATGCACACCCCGCGTGGAATATTCGAGCTGAAATATTTCTTTTCCAGCCACGTGAGTACGGTTACCGGCGGCGAGTGCTCTTCTATCGCAATCCGTGCCATTATTAAGAAGCTGGTTGCCGCCGAAACACCCACCAAGCCGCTCAGTGATAGCAAGATCGCAGCGTTACTCGAAGAGCAGGGTGTTCAGGTAGCACGCCGCACTATTGCAAAATATCGGGAGGCGTTACAAATACCGCCCTCCAATGAACGCAAACGTCTGGTATGATTACAGTATCGAAGGGTTCGGCCCCTTCGAGCTATAGCATTTCAATCTATAGTATTTCGATCTATAGCATTCATTGCGCTTTATCAAATCGCATTCTAGGAGATAAACAATGCAACTGAACATCACCGGCCACCACGTTGACCTAACCGATGCCCTCCGCGATTACGTTACCGGTAAATTTGATAAACTGGAGCGTCATTTCGACCACATCACCAATGTCCAAGTCACTCTGACCGTTCAGAACCTGCGCCAAGAAGCCGAATCAACCGTCCAGCTTGCCGGCGGTGAAGTCTTTGCCAAATCCGAATCTGAAGATATGTATGCGGCGATCGACGCCCTGATCGACAAGTTGGATCGCCAAGTCATCAAACACAAAGAAAAACTTCACAATCACAAGTAACTTCCCATCATCCTTGCCTGGACAGGCTTATGTTGATTCATGAGACCCTGGTGCGGGAACGCTGCTTTTACGGCGTTTCCGGTAACAGTAAAAAACGTGTGCTCGAGCACGCCAGTGAACTGATCGCGGAGCAATCCCCTGATCTTGATTCTGAGCAGATCTTTGCAGGCCTGATAGGCCGCGAACGCCTTGGCAGCACAGGCATAGGAGAAGGGATCGCCATCCCGCACTGCCGACTCGAAAGCTGTAGCAAGACCACAGGTACTCTGCTGCGATTAAAGGAAGCCGTTGATTTCGATGCCATCGACGGCCAGGCTGTCGACCTGTTGTTCGTACTCCTGGTACCCACCGAAGCCACCGAAGCCCATCTGCAAACCCTCGCAGCCCTTGCCGAGATGTTCAACAACGCCGAGGTTCGGGATCTGCTGCGCAGCACCGAGTCCGCCGAGCAACTCTTCGAAACGACCCTTGATTACGAGAGAGCTCGAGTCTAGTGCGCCTGCTGATTCTTAGCGGTCGTTCAGGCTCGGGCAAGTCTACCGCCCTGCAAGCACTCGAAGATCTTGGCTTCTACTGTATTGACAACCTGCCGGTTGGCTTGCTGCCCGCACTGCTGGAGCAGATCGAGCACCAACCGATGGAAGACAAGAGTGGCGTCGCTATCAGCATAGATGCTCGCAACACCACCCTGGGGCTGGGGCAGTTTCCGAGCATCTTTAAGCGACTGATCAAACCCCCTATCGAATGCGACATCCTCTATCTTGACGCGGCACCCGACACGCTGCTCAAACGCTTTAGCTCAACCCGTCGTCGCCACCCCTTATCAGATGGAGATAAGGGCCTGAAACAGGCCATAGAGCTCGAAAGACAACTGCTCGAACCCATTGCCGACCTGGCCAGTCTGACCATCGACACCACCCGTCTGTCACTGTACGAACTGCGCGATGTCATCAAGCTCAGGGTCGCCGGTCGCAGCGCCCAGGACCTGGCCCTGCAGTTTCAATCCTTTGGTTTCAAACATGGCGTGCCGATGGACGCGGACCTGGTCTACGATGTCCGCTGCCTGCCCAATCCCTATTGGGAACCCAGCCTGCGCCAATACACCGGGCGTGATCAGCCGGTAATCGATTACCTCCGGCAGCAACCGCTGGTTACCGAGATGCAAGCCGATATCTGCGGCTTTGTCGAAAAATGGCTACCCGAATTCAAGCATAACAACCGCAGCTATCTGACCATCAGCATCGGCTGCACCGGTGGTCAGCACCGTTCGGTCTATCTGGCTGAGCAGCTGACTGTTCATTTCAAACGAACCATGCATAATGTCCTGGTTCAGCATCGCGAACTTCAACGCACGGGGTAAGGCATGATCGAAAAGCAGTTAACCATCATCAATAAGTTGGGACTGCACGCTCGGGCAACGGCGAAACTGATTGGCGTTACCAGCAACTTTTCCAGCCGTATTCAACTAATCCGTGATGGCCGTGCCGTAGATGCCAAGAGTATCATGTCGGTAATGATGCTCGCCGCATCCAAAGGAACAGTGCTCACGGTGACCGCCGATGGCGATGATGAAGCCGAGGCCATGGCCGCACTCGAGCAGCTGATCAATGATTTTTTTGGTGAAGGTGAATAGTGGTTCTATTTAGCGAAAAATAGCACGGAAAATGGCCCCTCTCTACTTTAAGAGAATCGGCTTTTCCGCACGACTGCATGGATGCAGGAGGTAGAGCAACGCAGGAGAAGTTGCCAAGTAGATCAGAGTTAAGTCCGACAGCCTGCTAAGCCCCTGCCACACTAACCCATTCGACCGCATGAGGCTCTTATGAGCGACCGGTTCAACGATTTAGAAAAGATTGACGAAACAGTTAAGAGTAAGACCCAGATAAAGCGGGAGGTCGAGGCACTCCAGAAACTCGGCATGAAGCTGATCAATCAAAAGCAGGAGCTGCTCGACAAACTTCCGCTGAATGACGAGCTCAGGGCAGCTCTTCGGGAAGCGTTACGCCTGAAGCAAAATGAGGCCAAGCGCCGCCATATGCAATATATTGGCAAGCTAATGCGAGACGTGGATCCAGACCTGATTCAGCAAGCGATCGATACCCAGGATGCGGGCACCCCGGCCTATGCCCAGTACTTCCATAACCTTGAGCGCTGGCGCGACCGTTTAATAGCAGATGACGATCAGATCGACAACTTCGCTCAGACCTATCCCGAAGCCGATCGTCAGCACCTGCGCCAACTGCTCCGCAACGCCCGCAAAGAGACCGAACTCGGCAAGCTTCCGGTCAACGCCAAAAAACTGTTCAAATATATTCGCGAACTCGATAAGAACAGCCAATAGCATGAGCCTGCAAACCTAGGCTCTCTACCTTGAAACAAGATCAGCCGCCAGCCTCTGCCGGGCTGATCTTCATCCTCCTGGCCAACCCCCTCTACCACCGCACATAATAATTCACTTAAAAGAAACAATCAGTTTAATTTAATGCTAATTGTCTACCTGTAGTATTTAGCCTATCTTATCTTCATCCACTCAATTCCCTGTGATTATCGATAAGGATCCACCTATGAAAAAAGTTCTACTCGCTGCCGCTATCGCCGCATCCGCAGGCTTTGGCAGCCAGACCGCCAGTGCTGCGCAGTACAACGTCGACCCAACCCATACCTTCATTAACTTCCGGGTAAAGCATCTCGGCGTCAGCTGGCTCAATGGTCGCTTTAACGACATCACCGGCACCTTCGACTACGATGCCAGCAATGAGACCGCCAGCCAGGTCGATATGAAGGTCAAGACCGCCAGTGTCGACAGCAACCATGCCGAGCGTGATAAGCACCTGCGCAGCGACGACTTCCTCGATGTTGAGCAATTCCCTACCGCCAGCTTCAAGAGCAGCAGCTTCGATGGCAAAAGCCTGACTGGTGAATTAACCCTGCATGGCATCACCCAGACGATAGCAATAGAGGTCACCAAAATCGGTGAAGGCAAAGACCCCTGGGGCGGCTACCGCGCTGGTTTTGTCGGCACCCACGACCTCCAGCGCTCCGATTTTGGCATCAGCTACAATCTGGGACCGGCCGCGGAAGTGGTCGAGATGCAGTTCAACATCGAAGGCATCCTCAAGAAGTAGTACTGCACTGATTGGAGGTTGATCATGGCTATTTCAAACACCCCCAGCAGCTTTGGCTGGCTGACCCGGCTACTGCACTGGTTGGTGGCACTGCATATCCTGGGGCTGATAGCCCTGGGTTGGTATATGGTCGATCTCAGTTACTACGACCCCAACTACCACGACAGCCTGCACTACCACAAAGCCTTCGGCATGCTGGCTTTGACCCTGGCCGCGTGCAAGGTGCTCTGGTTCTGTTTTAACATCCAACCCGCGCCCGCAGCCTCTATTCCGTCCTGGCAGGAAGGGGCGTCCAAGGCGGTTCATCTGTTGTTGTTGGCCTTGATGCTGATCATCCCGGTCAGTGGCTACTTTATCTCCACCTCTGCCGGTGATGGTATCGATATGCTGGGGCTAATAGAGATTCCCGCGCTGATCGCCGTGAGTGACAGCTGGCGTGATTTCGCCATCAGTACCCATGAATTCCTGGCTTACAGTCTGCTAGCCCTCACGGGACTGCATGCGGCCGCCGCCCTGAAGCATCAATTTATTGACCGTGACGGCACCCTAAAGCGAATGCTCTGATAAAAAGGTAAAAAGGGGTCTAAAAAGGGGTCGGAGTGATTTGTTTTATTTTCACCTTTAATCACTCACTCCGACCCCTTTTCCGTTCACCCCTATTCCGATTCCGGATCGCCGTATCTGAGCCCTCTGCGATGCTTCTGCAGGGGCATCCTGAGGCGTAACTCAGCGACTCTGTCCAGGTCTATATCAGCCAACACCAGCCCTTCGCCTTTATCTTTACAGCCTAGGACCTCTCCCCAGGGATCAACAACCATCGAATGGCCGTAGGTTTCACGACGGCCATTATGTACTCCTCCCTGATTAGCGGCCAACAGGTAGCATTGCGTTTCTATCGCACGAGCGCGCAGCAGCACCTGCCAATGCGCCTCGCCGGTAAGCTGAGTAAAGGCTGCCGGAACACTGATCAGCTGCGCACCCTGCTCGACCAGCTTTAGATACAGATCGGGAAACCGCAGATCGTAGCAGATCGACAACCCCAGCCGCCCGACTGGCGTATCAACCACCTGTAGCTGATCACCGGGCTCGATATGATCAGACTCCCGATAACTACCCTGGCCATCCGCCACCTCGACATCGAACAGGTGTATCTTGTCGTAACGGCACCGCTCCACGCCCTGGTCGTCCACCACAAAACAGGCGGCCCGCACCCGACGACCATCGTCACTGGCGACGGGCACCGATCCGGCAACGATCCAAATCCCGTGGGCGCGGGCCTGCCTGGCGATAAACTGGCGGATAGGACCCTCGGGCGAGACCTCCTGCTGCCCCTGTGCCAGCAGGGCGCTGGCCTCGAAGACCGCGAAGTTTTCCGGTAACAAGACTAGCCTGGCACCTGCGGCAGCCGCCTTCGAGATCCAATAACCGGCACGCTCCAGATTATCCGGCAACGATTTACCGCTAACCATTTGTATCATCGCTACCTGATTCATAATCTGCTCATCCTCTGTTGCTGACCTTGGTTTGTTAACCTGTAACTATTCAGCATGTTAATTTAATCTAAGTAACTGATTATAAAGTGTTTGTTGAGAGGTCCTCTTTACGGCGTCTCTTGGAACAAATTCTTCATAATTTGAAGTAGATGTGTGTACTGATAGTTACGTTAACCTCAGCCGCGAACCATCGCATTGCCTTCACGCTCATCGCCAATCGTGGTGACAAGGATAATCGCGCCATGGCCGGTGATGACCTTAGCCGCGAACCATCGCATTGCCTTCACGCTCATCGCCAATCGTGGTGACAAGGATAATCGCGCCATGGCCGATGATGACCTTAGCCGCGAACCATCGCATTGCCTTCACGCTCATCGCCAATCGTGGTACTGGGGCCATGGCCGGTGATGACCAGCGCATCCTCATCAAGACTATAGAGTCGTTCTTTAATCGATTTTTCAATCTGCTGGTAATCGCCGCCCCAGAGATCGGTACGACCGATGGAACCTCGAAACAGAGTATCGCCAGCCACCAGCAACTTCGCCTCTTCAAACCAAAAACTGGTCGAACCTGGCGAATGCCCGGGGGTATGGATCGCAACTCCACCGCAGCAACCCAGATCCTGATCATCGACGATAGCGGCATCCGGATCCGGCTGCGGCGTATAGGGCACCCCGAACATCTGACACTGCTGTTCGATCATATCCCAGAGGAAATTGTCCGCCGCATGAAGATAGATGGGTGCCCCGGTTTTAGTCTTGAGTTCGCCCGCAGCCAACACGTGATCCAGATGGGCATGGGTGTGATAGATCGCCACCAACTGCAGGTTATTGGCCTGCAGCTCGGCCAATATCCTGTCCGCATCCCCACCCGGATCGATCACTATCGCCTTACCACTGCGCGTATCACCCAGCAACGTACAGTTGCACTGCAGGGGGCCGACCGCAAAGGTCTTACGAAAAAAAACGGGGGCAGTCAGGCTCTGCGCCGAATTTGCGGATACTGCACGGGGTTGCTTTGATTCTGCTGACACTAGGATCGCCTCCAACGGGACTCTTTATTTAAAGGGAATAGCTTTAAGGAAATATTGCTCTGACTCTGCTGACACTAGGCTCTTTTCAAACCCTCCAACGCGAATATTACTTTGACGCTGGGATTGTCTCCAACGGGAATGTGGCCTTGACGCTGCTGCGGTTACGGAACGGGTTTGATCAGTTCCATCTGAGGATCCGTCCACAGCCCTTCGATGCTATAGCGTACCGAGGTGAATTTACTGAGCTGCTTGCCTATCAACTTTTCTACGATAAAGACGGCCCCTGCGATCTGCGGCGTCGCCAGAAACACTGCGGCTAAGGGTAAGTTTTCGCTAATCGGTAAACTCACCAGCATCCTCTGATTGAGGGTTTCATTATAAAGATCCACAGAGCCTTCAAATTCCAGACCGAGGGTTGGCCCAACCAGCGTCAGCGGCACCAGACTGCTCGCGACCGCATCACTGATTCGGTAGTGGCCTGCCAGAGTATCGAAGCTAATCCCATCTTGGGTGAGATCTGAAAAATCTAAACTCAAGCGTCGCCAGAGGGTACTGGTATTAAACAGGCTGAAGATCTTCATCACCTGAGTGCCGGCACCGCTATTGAGTATCTTGCCACCCTTTAACTGTATGGTAGCCTCACCATCAAGGGTATCGAGATTGAAGGCCAGCGGTGAACCCTCCCAAAGAAACTGGCCATTCAATAGCGCCGACTCCGTCACCACGTTTGGGGCTGCGCCCCACTCCTGCAACACCTGGCCTAAATCAGCGGCGCTTAGGGTCAGATCAACATAGCTACTATGCAGGCTGTTTTGATAACCCCAATCGAGATCGGCGACGACCCCCAGACGGCCTATTTTTACATCTATACCTTTAATCAGCACGCCATTGCGGCTCGGTTGCAACTCAAAATCCCAGCGCCCAAGATCACGGTTGCCGTGATGCAGAGCCGCAATACTCACCTGCGCGGCAGGAAGCAAGCGGGGATCAAAATCAACCAGCGGGTCCTGATTAGGATCGAATCTGGCGGTAGGAGCCTTCTGCTCGGGTTCCTCGGATTCTGGATGAGGGAGCCTGAGATGCTCCAACTCTACTCGAACAACGCCCTGCTTGATGGGTAGTAAAACCCGCCCTCGAATCATGGGACTGTCGAGTTTAAGCGCCCAGCTGTCTATGCCGGGCAAGAGTTCGGCCTGCAGCTGCTTGACCTCTAATGCGCCGTAATCCAGCCGACCTATATCAAGTTCTACCCGCCTGAGGATAGCCGCTGGATCCGTCTGCAACTCGGTGGCAGACGGATCGCTGCCTATAAAAGCCTGAGTTATAAAGGCCTGCCAGGGTGCTACGTTAAGCCTGTCCAGTTGCCCCCGAATCCACAGCCCATCACCACGACTCACCGCTGCCGGCTGACCACGGCCTAAGACCAGCTCAGCACCGCTAAAGGAGTCCGCTAAGGGCATCGCGAAATCAAGTAACTGGGCATAACGTAGGCGTAGATCAGGGCTTCCACCCAGACCAATGTTAATCCCCAGATGCAATGACTGCTCGGCAGTCTTGCCAAAGGGCGCCGGCAACTCGGCGACAACCCCTCTCAGCTCGCTGTCAATACGTAGCATTGAGCAGGCCGAGGTCGCTGTACACAGCTCCAGTCGGGCCTGATACTGAGCTTCACCCTGGACATTCTGCAACAACGGCTGCAACAACGGCTGCCGCAACCACTGCTTAAGCGGGTCGGCGCCTATCCAGCCATCCACACTAATCAACGTTCGTGAACCCTCCTGATAGGGTTCAGTGATGATAGCCGCCTGCAGTGGCTGGCCTAACAGGCTCCCACTCAGCCGTTCCGAAGAGAGCCCCTCACGTTCGTGATACCGCAACGTACCCGCTAACTGGCTAAAGTCCAGATCAAGGCCGGCATTGGAAAGCAAGCCATCAGCTAACGAAGACTCGACCCTGATCTGTGAGTGCTGTGGATCCTGCAGGTCGATCCCCAATGCTATTCGAGAGTGACTGATACCATCCAGCTGCCAAGGCTGTAACGCCTCACCCAGAACAGCCCGAACAGGGCCTTCGATCAGTGTCGTACGTATATCCGCGGCGGGGCCATCCAGCTCAGCCTCGATCTGTAACAGCGAGCCCGCTGCCGGCAGATAGACTCGCCCCCGGCTCAGATCAGTACCCAGCAACCGGCCATCCGGAATTTCGACCAGCACCTCCCCGCCCTTGATCAGGACAAAGGGATTAGCCTGAGTCAGCGTCGGCCACCCGGACTGATAACGCACCGACGCCTGATCAGCATGAAAAAACAGCTGCACGCTGGCCTCAGGCGAAACACCGACAGGCGTGCGTAAAGGGGTGTCTATCATCACTCCACCGGTACGTATCTCTCCCCCCTGGATAGACTGTTGCAACCAGTCAAATAGCGGTTTGGAAACCAGCTTATCGGGCACGAACAGGGGCACCAGAGTCGCATCAGCATCCCCCATGCCGACCATCAGTACCAGCCTACCGGGCTGCTCAGGATGGGATTTAGCCGGCAGATCCAGGCTAAATCGACCATCAGCCCGCAGCCTGGAATCCCTTACTTGCAGATGCTGGCCGACAACCTGGATCCCGTCAGCCCTGAGGTCCCAGTTAATAACCCCTCGAGCGCTATCAAACTGCCAGCCCTGACTGTAAAATTTAGGGAGATTCATGGTGACCTGATCCGCGGCAAAATCGACTTGCCCACCCTCTGCGTTTAACTGCAGCAGACCACTGACACCCTGTATCCCTGGGGCACCCCGCCAGGGCGAGACACCGACCCGGTTCAGGTCCGCACTAAAATCAAAGACCGGGGACCCCGTCTCGAAGGCCTGCTGCAACTCCAGGCGTAGATTACGCAACTCACCCACCGGATCCAATCCCGCCAGCCGTTGCTTCAAACTAGCCGCCACCAGCGTCCCGTCATTAACGATCTGCCACAGCGGTTCCAGGGCCACCCTGTCGCTAGAAATAAGCCAGACTGCGTCCTGCTTACGCAGCGATAATCGATCCAGGGGCAGCGCTACGCCGTCGACCAAGCCCTGCAGGTCGGTAATCGCTAGCTCTGCCTGTTGCAGGCCATCGAGAGCGAGATTGAAGCGCAATCCCGCATCGGCAACCGTTAATGCCTTAGCACCCTGCTGCCAGTCCAGCTGCGGAAGCTGGATCGCCCCTTGAAGCTGGTGTTTACCGTCGGGACGCCAATTTCCCCACAGCTCGGCGCCTAGCTGAAACTGCTCAGGCAGCCGTGGCAGTTGCGGCAGTTGCGGCAGTTGCGGCAGCTCGCCAACAAACTGCCCCCAGAACTGCTGATCTAGAACAGGACTCTTAAAGTAAAACTCTGAACTAAAGCCAACCTCCCCCGGCAATCCATGTAAGAGCACGCGCAATTCAATCGCCTGCTTCATTCCCAGCACCAACCGCCCCACCAGGGCATAGTCATCATCCCGGTTTTGAAAGGTCAGATTGATCAACTGCGGAGGAAGGGGGGCGTGCGCCTCAAATTGCACCTGTACCAGGGCATTACGAATTTCCAGCTGCTGTTGCGCTAGCAGTGCTTGCAGCAGAGGCATCAGGCGAGTAGATGTAGCGGGGTCAGGCCCTGCGTAGGGCTCCTCATACGAACCGACCAGGTTCCAACCCTGCTCAAGAGAGCGATACAAAGACAGGGACAGCTGATCCAGCAGCACCTGACGAAAGACGACCTCGCCGCGCCACAGCGAGCGCAAGATATCGAGCTGCAGCTCCATCCTGCCAACATCGATATGTCTCCCGCCCTCCAGAGTCACCCTGACCGAGGTCGCCTCTAAGCCTGGGGAAAAAACACTCCAACTGCCGTGTAGCTCACCCACACTGACCTGAAAACGGGGGGCATCGCTGATCAACTGCTCCAGGTCAGCCTTATAATCCGTCAGGTTGAGCACCAGCCAGCGACTCGCCGACAGCGCGACGAGCAGCACCAGGATCAAAGCTATGCAACAGCTTACAACCCAGTGTCGAAGATGATGGATACGGGATAAGCCCATCGGCAGTTACCGCAGCACCACATCAAACAGCTCGGTGGAATAAAGGGAATCTACCTGAAACAGGATCGTCTTACCGATAAACAGCTCGAGCTCTGCGACGTTACCGGAATCCTCATCCTGCAACCGGTCAACCACCGACTGCGAGGCTATCACCAGATAGGCATCCGCATCATAGGCGCGCGCCTCACGGAGAATCTCACGGAAAATCTCATAGCAAACAGTTTCCGGGCTCTTGATCGTACCGCGCCCCTGACACTGACTGCAGGGTTCACACAACAACTGCTCTAGACTCTCGCGGGTACGCTTGCGGGTCATCTCGACCAGACCGAGTTCGGAAACACCCGTCAGGTTGCTTTTGACAGGATCCTTGTCAACCATCCGCTCCAGCGTCCTGAGTACCTGGCGCCGATGTTCAGGCTCGACCATGTCGATAAAGTCGATGATGATAATCCCGCCGAGGTTACGCAGCCGCAGCTGCCGACCTATAGCGGTGGCCGCTTCGAGGTTAGTCTTAAAGATAGTCTCTTCCAGGTTCCGGTGACCGACGTAAGCACCGGTATTAACGTCGACGGTGGTCATCGCCTCGGTCTGATCGAAGATCAGATAGCCACCGGACTTGAGCTCCACTTTACGGCCCAGCGCGCGTTGAATCTCCTCTTCCACACTGTACAGGTCGAAGATAGGACGTTCGCCCGGATAGTGCTCAAGCCGGTCAGAGATCTCAGGGATCAGGCTGGCGACGAACTCGGAGGCTTTCTGGAAGGTCTCCTTGGAATCGATACGGATACGCTCCAGCCCCTGGAAGGCTACATCGCGCAACGTGCGCATATGTAACGGTAAGTCCTCATAAATAACCCGCGGTGCCTGAGGGATTTTCATGCGTTCCTGCACCTTGCTCCAGAGTCGACGGAGGTAGGCGATATCGGTCTCAACATCGGCACAGGGGGCACCTTCCGCGGCGGTACGCAAAATAAACCCGCCCACGCTGTCAGGATCAGCAGCCAACGCCTCGCTAACGATCGCCTTGAGCCTGGCCCGCTCCTCGACACTTTCGATCCGTTGCGACACACCGACATGATCGCGTCCCGGCATAAACACCAGATAGCGCGAGGGTATAGACAGTCGCGTGGTCAGCCGAGCACCCTTGGTTCCGATAGGGTCTTTGGTCACCTGCACGACCAACGACTGGCCTTCCCGCAGCAGCGACCCTATCGGCGGCTCAGGAACCCGCTCCTCGACAGAGCAATCGCCTGAAATCAGCTCGCCAACATGGATAAAAGCCGCCCGCTCCAGACCTATATCAACAAAGGCCGCCTGCATCCCCGGCAGTACCCTGACGACCTTACCCTGGTAGATATTACCGACAATCCCTTTACGCTCGGCCCGTTCGATATAGACCTCTTGCAGCATGCCGTTTTCAATCACCGCTACCCGAGTTTCCATCGGGGTAAAATTTATCAGAATCTCCTCAGCCATATGATCCATTCCTATCTGTTTGATGTTGCAGCTATAGATCTCTTGCCGTACCGGATCTCTTGCAGCTTGCCGTTTTCAATCACTATCAGCCAATAACAGCCGCATTCCCTTGGGGGTAGGCTATCGGGGTAAGCCATCGGGCTTTTCAATCAGGCTTTTTAATCTGACTTTTTAATCAGGAAAGGGTGCTGATCAGAAACGCCTCAGCCACAGCCTTCGCCAGCTAGCTGACTAGCGGCGCGCACTCACTGCTTTATTGCTGCCAGATCGGCACAGCCAACTGCTGCAGTAACTGCGAGGTTTCCTGTAACGGTAAGCCGACCACCGCAGAATAACTACCCTCAATACGCTCGACAAATACCGCGCCAAAACCCTGGATCGCGTAACTACCAGCCTTGTCGCGAGGCTCACCGGTATCCCAGTAAGCTTCGCACTCCGTCCGGCTCAGGGTTTTAAACCAGACATCGGTTATGACCAGCAATGAATGCTGCTGTTCCCCTCGCACCAGTGCCACCGCCGTCAACACCTGATGGCGACGCCCCGAGAGCGACAACAGCATCGCTACCGCCTCCTCTTTGTGGGCTGGCTTACCCAGAATCTGTTGTTCGCAGACCACGCTGGTATCGCTACCCAAGACCCAGACATCGGGAGCCAAGGCGGCCACCGCCGAGGCCTTCTCCAGAGCCAGACGACTGACATAAGCCGCAGGGGGTTCCGCCGCCCGTACCGACTCATCAATATCGGCACTGCGGCACTCGAAACGCGCGCCGATCTGAGCAAGCAGCTCACGCCGGCGAGGTGATGCGGAGGCCAGAATGAGTACCGACGCGACCATCGTCTCAGCTTATCGACAGGGCGCGGCGGATGCTGCGCAACAACACGAAGACCCAGGGCCAGATAACAGCGCTGATCAGAGAGGGCAATAAAAACAGTAATGAATCTGAGTGCGCACCCTGTAACGCCTGGCCCCAATTCAACAACTGCTGATAGAGCCCCACCATGATCAGCACCAGTAGCGCCTGCTGCCACAGGGGGTACATTCGAAACCGCCGATGCAGAGCACTGATAATGGTTGCGATCAACGCCAACGACAGCGCATGGACCCCCAGCAAACTCCCCTGCAGGATATCCAACAGCAGACCGATCATCCAGCCGTACCAGGGGCCTACGCGATGCGGTAACGCCGCCACCCAATAGATCAGCACCAGCGCCACCCATTGTGGGCGCCCCCACTCAAACACTTCGGGCATCGGGATTTCAGTGAGGATCAATGCCAACATAAAGCTTAGCAGTATGACCCAACCACCCCTAGCAGGTTGCTCAATCATCAGGACTCCTCCTTAGGGCGAACTGAGGCACTCGCCTTAGGCGCCACAGGCTCGGTTTCCGGAGATAACACCGGCGTCCTTGATTGTGAAAACACCAACAACAGATGGCGACTGGTATCGAGCTGCGCGCTGGGCTGACAACGAACAATCGCAAAGGGCTGGCCTGGATCATGAATAACTTCCATGACCTTAGCCACAGGGTAGCCTTTAGGAAAACGCGCTCCTAGGCCCGAACTCAACAGCAGATCACCGACTTGAATATCAGCGGTATTGGGGACATGATCGAGCAACAGCCCCTTATCATTGCCGCGTCCCAGCAACAGCGCACGAAACCCACTACGACTTACCTGAACCGGAATCGCATGCTGGGCATCGGTAATCAGCAGCGCCCTCGAGGTATAGGGGCCGACTTCGACCACCTGGCCCATGACACCCCCTTCATCCAATACCGGCTGACCCAGATAGACCTGGTCGTTCAGCCCCTTATTGATGGTAATTTGATGCGAGAAGGGGTCGGCACTCACGCCGATCAATTCCGCCAACAGTACCCGCAGATCCAGCTGTTTGCTGACTCCAAGCAAATTTCGCAGCCGGGCATTGTCATTATCCATCGCATCAAAACGTTGGAGCTTGCGCGCCATCAACAGCAGATCGGCGCGAAGCGTGTCGTTTTCTAGCTGGAGTTCATCACGCTCGCTCAGGGATTGATCGATCCTGGTCATCAAGCGGGGGGGCAGATCCATGACCCAGCGTAGCGGGGTTACCGTCAGGCTAAGATACCCCCGATAGTAGGCCATCGGACTCCAGAGCAGGTCGGCCAGCATCAGCGACACAGACAGAGATAAAATCAGGAACATTCCGGTACGCGAGGAACGCCCCTTAAAAATGGGCTTAATGGCGCACCTCCATACCCGCAGATGACTCGCGCAACAGCGGTCGCCATTGCGGCATGCTCACTGTACGGCTAGTCATAGAGCGGTCTAGCTGCCTGTCGGACTTGACCCGGTCAAGCGAGATAAAGGCTGCTTTGAGACAGTTTTCGAGCTTTTTTGAGGCTACAAATCGGCAGGACTGCCGATTTGTACTGCAATAGCTACCCGCAGGGCAAGCGGCAGGGACGCAGCTTGTGAACAGAGGTTCTATTAAACAAAAAATAGAGTCAAAAATGGCCAAAGTCAGCTTTTCCGCAGTAGATCAGTGTTAAGTCCGAAAGGACTGCTAAGAGGCTATCCGCCCCTTTATCTGAAGAGAATAGCGATCGTAGCGAGAGATCCGCACTGGGACAGTCTGTTTTCGGACAGGCTCCTGCCCTTACTCGGTCGCCAGCAGCTCGAATGAATGCTTCTTGTCGATCATTTCCAGTGCCTTACCGCCCCCACGTGCCACACAGGTCAAGGGGTTCTCAGCCACGATCACAGACATACCTGTTTCTTCGGCCAGCAGCCGGTCGATATCACGCAGCAACGCGCCGCCACCGGTTAAAACGATGCCACTCTCGGCAATATCTGACGCCAGCTCTGGCGGACACTGCTCCAGTGCATTCTTGACCGACTGCACGATCGCCTTGAGTGGCTCTTCTAGCGCCTGCTGAATCTCGCGACTATTCAGCGTAAAGCTACGCGGAATACCCTCAGCCAGATTTCGCCCACGCACATCGATCTCCAGCATATCCGATCCAGGATAGGCGGTGCCGATCTCCTGCTTGATCCGCTCTGCCGTGGCATCGCCGATCAAACTGCCGTAGTTGCGCCGTACGTAGGAAACGATAGCCTCGTCGAAGCGATCACCACCGACCCGCACCGATTCCGCATACACGATTCCATTAAGAGAGATGATCGCGATTTCGGTCGTGCCACCACCGATATCAACCACCATGGAACCTGTTGCCTCTTCTACCGGCAGTCCGGCACCGATCGCCGCCGCCATAGGCTCGTCGATCAGATAGACCTCGCGAGCACCCGCTCCCATGGCCGATTCCTTGATCGCCCGACGCTCAACCTGGGTCGACTTACAGGGAACACACACCAGCACCCGAGGGCTGGGTGTCATCCAGGAGTTCTCATGCACCTTGTTGATAAAATGCTGCAACATCTTCTCGGTAACATGAAAATCGGCGATAACGCCATCCTTAAGCGGACGGATCGCAGAGATATTGCTCGGGGTACGTCCCAACATCCGTTTGGCGTCGGTACCGACCGCTACCACCGATTTATGATTACCCAGGGTACGTATAGCAACCACCGAGGGTTCGTTCAACACCACGTCTCTGTCACGAACATAGATAAGGGTGTTTGCTGTACCCAAATCTATAGACAGATCGCTGGAAAACATACCACGTAATTTTTTAAACATTGACCTGATTCGCCTAAATTTTAACCCTGATTAGCATGCAACTAAACGCCGCTGGATAGATCAATGACAGTCTGCGCACATAATCGGCTCACTCTAGCAACGGCGGTACTTTTCAGCAAGGAGCAAACACCCTATAAAGGTATTATTAACGCCCTAAATGCAAAACAGATGCTAACAGTGACCTGCACGACAGGTTTGCTCTCCCCCACCGGTGCCATTATCATTAGCCCATTAACTTCATCTCCTTTAAATCAGGATCCCTTAATGTCCCTCGACTCTTCTGATGTACAGAAAATAGCCCATCTGGCCCGGCTCCAGATCAGCGCTACCGACATTCCTGAATATGCCCAGAACCTGTCTAACATCCTGGATCTGGTCGACCAGATGCAGGCGATCGAGACGACAGGCATAGAGCCGCTCTCCAACCCTCTGGATGCCGTACAGCGACTGCGTGCCGATATCGCCACCGAAGGCAATCTGCGCGATAAATTGCAAACCGTTGCACCGGCAGTCGAGCAGGGCCTGTTTCAAGTCCCCAAGGTGATCGACTAACAAGCACCAGGGACAAGGGCAACAGCTCAGAGATGATCGCCACCGACTGCGCGGATCGCCTTCTGGATCAAAAAAAACAGCGGCCGAAAAATGCTTCTAAGGATATACACTGATGTTTGAAAAGACTCTCGCCGAACTAGCCAAGGGGCTCGACGCCGGCGATTACAGCAGCCTGGAGCTAACCGACGCGTATCTGGCCCGGATCCATGCCGAAGACACTCGCTACAACAGCTTTATCAGCGTGACGGACGAGCAGGCCCGGGCTCAAGCCAAAGCCGCTGACGCACAGCGCGCCGCCGGCAACGCAGGCCCCTTCACCGGCCTGCCTCTGGCACACAAAGATATCTTCTGCACCGAAGGGGTACGCACCAGCTGCGGCTCGAAGATGCTGGATAATTTTATTGCGCCCTACAACGCCACCGTGGTCGAGAAATTCAATGCCGCCGGCGCGGTCTGCCTGGGCAAGACCAATATGGACGAGTTCGCCATGGGCTCCTCTAACGAGAACAGTTTCTACGGCCCCGTGCGCAACCCCTGGAACACCGACTGCGTCCCCGGTGGCTCCTCCGGCGGTTCGGCTGCCGCCGTCGCCGCGCGCCTGACACCTGCCGCTACCGGCACCGATACCGGCGGTTCTATCCGCCAACCGGCAGCCCTGTGCGGCATCACCGGCATCAAACCGACCTACGGCCGGGTATCGCGCTTCGGCATGGTCGCCTTCGCCAGTTCCCTGGATCAGGGCGGCCCCATGGCCCGCAGCGCCGAAGATGCGGCGTTGATGCTCCAGGTGATGGCAGGCTTGGATCCCAAGGACTCCACCAGCCTTGACTACCCGGTGCCCGACTACTGCGCCGATCTCAATCTGCCTCTCAAAGGGCTCAGGATCGGCCTGCCGAAAGAGTTCTTCGAGGCCGACCTGAATCCCGCTATCGCCGCCAGCGTACAGAGCGCTATCAAGGAGTTCGAGGCCCTGGGCGCCACGACTCATCAGATCAGCCTGCCCAACACCGCGCTCGCCGTGCCGGCCTATTACATCATCGCGCCTTCGGAGGCCTCCTCCAACCTGTCGCGCTTCGACGGGGTACGTTACGGCCACCGCTGCAGTGATCCTGTCGACCTAGAGGATATGTACAAGCGCTCGCGCGGAGAAGGCTTCGGCAGCGAGGTCAAACGCCGCATCATGGTCGGCACCTACGCCCTGTCTGAAGGCTTCTACGATGCCTACTACAAGAAGGCACAACAGATCCGCCACCTGATTCGGCAGGATTTCATCGACGCCCTGCAACAGGTCGATGTCATCATGGGGCCCACCACCCCGCATCCAGCGTTCAAACTGGGTGAAAAGACCACCAATCCTATCGCCATGTACATGGAAGATATCTTCACCCTGTCACTGAATTTGGCTGGGTTACCCGGCATGTCGATCCCTTGCGGCAACACCCTGGGACTTCCGATCGGCTTGCAGATTATCGGCAATTATTTCGCCGAAGCCAAACTACTTAACGTCGCCCACCAATTCCAGCAGGCGACCGACTGGCACCAGCAGGTACCCACCGGCCTCTTCCCAGAAACAGAGAGTCCGGCAACCAAGAATCCGGCAACTAATAGCCCGGCTGTTAACCTTCAAGAAACCAATAGCGCAGAGACCTCTTAATATGCAATGGGAAGCCGTTATCGGGCTGGAGATTCACGCCCAACTAGCCACCAAGTCCAAGATCTTCTCCAGTGCAAGCACCGCCTATGGTGCCGAACCTAACACCCAGGCCTGCGCCGTCGACCTGGCACTGCCCGGCACCCTGCCGGTATTTAATACCGAAGCACTGCGGATGGCGGTGATGTTCGGCCTGGCGATCGATGCCGAAATCGGCTATCGCTCGGTATTCGACCGCAAGAACTACTTTTATCCCGATCTGCCCAAGGGCTACCAGACTACCCAGTTATTCGATCCCATCGTAGGGCTGGGCCATATCGATATAGAGCTGGAGAACGGTGTTCATAAGCGGATCGGCGTCACCCGTGCCCACCTGGAAGAGGATGCCGGCAAGTCGCTACATGACCTATTCCCCGGCATGACCGGCATCGATCTTAACCGTGCAGGCACCCCGCTGCTGGAGATTGTCTCCGAACCCGACCTCTGCAGCGCCGAAGAGGCGGTGGCCTACGCCAAGAAGATCCACGCCATCGTCACCACCCTGGGCATCTGCGACGGCAACATGGCCGAAGGCTCGTTCCGTTGCGACTGTAACGTCTCGATCCGCCCCAAAGGCCAGACCGAGCTCGGCACCCGCACCGAGACCAAGAATATCAATTCGTTCCGCTTTATCGAGAAGGCCATCAAGGGCGAAATAGAACGCCAGATCGACCTGATCGAAGGAGGCGGCCGAGTGATCCAAGCCACCCGCCTCTACGATGCGGATAAAAACGAGACCCGCTCGATGCGCTCCAAAGAGGAGGCTAACGACTACCGCTACTTCCCCTGCCCCGATCTGCTGCCGATCATTATCGATACCGAGTATGTGGAGGCGATTCGCCTGACCCTGCCCGAGCTGCCCGACGCCCGCCATGCCCGCTTTCTCGAACACTATGGTCTGAGCGATTACGATGCCGGCGTGCTGTCCGCCTACCGCGACACCGCCGACTACTTTGAGACCGTCGCCAACGCCGCGGGCGATGCCAAACTGGCCGCTAACTGGGTGATGGGCGAGCTGTCCAAATTCCTCAACAGCAACAGCATCGAGATCAAACAGAGCCCGGTACCCGCCGAAGCTCTGGGCCAGCTATTGGCTCGAATCCAGGACAGCACCCTCAACGCCAATGCCGCCAAGCAGGTCTTCGAGACGCTCTGGAATGATGGCGGCAGCGTCGATGCGATTATCGACGCTAAGGGCCTCAAACAGGTCACCGACAGCGGCGCTATCGAAGCGCTGGTGGATACCGTGATCGCCGCCGCCACCAAGCAGGTCGAGCAGTACCAGGCAGCCGAACCCGACAAGCGCGGCAAGATGCTGGGATTCTTTATGGGCAAGGTGATGCAGGCCAGCAAAGGGGCCGCTAATCCAGGCCAGGTGAATCAGCTGCTAAAAGTTAAGCTGGATGCGCTCTGCGATTAGTCGCTTAAATGGATACTAAAAAGGCAGCCAATGGCTGCCTTTTTTATGGCTCTGTCCTAGTTAAGTGTTGCGAAACAACGGGACGCTTAATCGCGTGCATGTAGTCAGGGGTTGTATTGGCAATCAGGCAGTCTCTTGCAAGGCTTGAAGCGGCAATCGCACCATCAGAATGACACCAAACCTCCTTCTAAACCGATGAAATTCAGCCTGAAAAAGGCCCGCAGGGTCGAGCCATTGGCCGTTGTCAGTTCCCGACAACAACGGCATACCTACATCCTTGTAGGCAATGGCGAGATTGACAGCTGAGGCA
>JBLHND010000031.1:0-28785 GCA_047622605.1 Motiliproteus sp.
ACATGCCTTCTGGGTGGTGAACAAGTCCTGGCTGGAAGATCTGCCCGCTCAGGATCGCAACAAGCTGCTGGCAGCTTCCGAGACCACCATGACCAAAATCTGGAATGAAGCCGAGGCGATCGATGCGGGTTTCCTCGAACAAATTCGGAATTCAGGCATCAACGTAGTTGAACTGAGCGCTGCAGATATGGCCAACGCGAAAGAAATCCTCTACGCCAAAGAATGGCCGTTCTTGGAGAAATCCGTTGGCCCGGAAATCATGGACAGGATGCGCAAGATTGCCGGGATCGACTGATTCGATTCGGTATCACCCGCTGCTGTGCTTCGGCAGCGGGAACATCTCCCTGATATTCTAAGATAGGCTCAGCGCCATGCACACTGACCGGCTCTCTCCTGTAAGCTCCGTGGGCGAAACCAAGGTCTATGATTACGATCCTGACCTCAGCTCGCACCCTGTTCCACCCCATCTGCACGCGATTCCCGAGCAGCCTGAAACCCGGATTGATGGGTACCTGGTCCGCTTTGAGCAGCTGCTCAATAAGGTTTTTCGCAGCCTGATGATACTGACCTGCCTATCGTTGGCCATCCTGATGTTTACTCAGGTGGTGATGCGCTATGCCCTGGATTCACCGTTCAGCGGCATCGAAGAAGTGTCTATTTTACTCGCCGTCTGGGTCTACTTTCTCGGAATGGGTTATGCCACGCGCGAACGTGAACATATTCACGGCGGCATTGTCAGCCTGGTGGTTAAAGACCAACAAAAAGTAGCCTATATACGCTTTGTCGGCTCCATTATCTGCATGCTCGCCGCCTGCGTCTTTGGTTACTTCGCCTATCAATACGCCCTTAAAGAGATCACTCGAGGCCGGGTCAGCACCACCCTGCGCTGGCCCCGAGGCATCTGGAGTGCCAGCATGATTGTCGGTTTTGCGATGATGATCGGCTACTTCCTATTGGAAACCATCAATGAATACCGAGGTCTGTGCAAAACCGCGCGCCAGCGAAAACTATCTTCAAACCAACAACAGCCGCATCAAGCCAAGCATCAACTTGATAGCAAGGAGGTTTAAGCGATGATTCTGTTTTTAGTCGCGATGCTGGTGATTGTCGCCCTCATTCTTATTGAAATCCCGGTGGCCTTTGCCTTTGGCATCGGCGCAGTCCTCTTTGCTTTTACGACCGGTAACGACATTACGTTTCTGATTCCCCATGGCTTTAAGACCGCCAGTAGTTTTGCCCTACTCGCCCTGCCCCTGTTTATCTTTGCCGGACTACTGATGGCAGAAGGTGGAATCTCGGAACGGCTGCTGATGTTCGTCAACTCATTTGTCGGCCGGATCAAAGGCGGCCTTGGCGCGGTAACCGTACTGACCTGCGCCCTCTTTGGTGCCATCTCCGGCAGCTCATCGGCCGCTATTGCAGCGGTCGGCCAGATCATGATTCCGCGCATGATCCGTGAGGGTTACCCTCCGGGTCATGCCACGGCGCTGGTCGCCTGCTCTTCGGTACTGGCACTGTTGATTCCACCCAGTATTCCAATGATTGTATTTTCAATCACCGGGGGGATCTCCGTGGGTGCGGCTTTTCTGTCCACCATCATTCCAGGCATCATGCTGGCGGTCATCTATTGTTTGCTGAACATCTGGTTTCTGCGCAATGATACCCAGATCAAGGTCGACCCGCCTCTGCCCTTTAAGCAGGCCGCCAAAGGCGTGGCCATCAGTGGCTACAATGCTTTATTCGCCCTGCTGATGCCGTTGATTATTCTAGGCGCGATCTACAGTGGTATTGCAACCCCCACCGAGGCCGCGGCCATCGCCGTCATCTATGCCATTCCTGTCGGTCTGTTTATCTATAAAGGCATGACCCTGAAAAGTTTGGGCGCGGTAACCGTGCGTGCGGTGACCATGACCGGCTCCATTATGGCGGTGCTGTTCTTTCTGTTTATCATGAGTCGCGCCATGATTCTGGAACAGGTACCACGCGACCTGGCCAATGCCCTGCTACAGATCTCCGATAACAAATACGTCCTGCTGCTGTTGATCAACCTGCTGCTGCTGTTTATCGGCATGATCGTAGACGACATCTCTGGCAGTGTGCTGGCCGCCATTATCTTCCTGCCGATCATCAGTGCGCTGGGTATCGACCCCATTCACTTCGCTGCGATAGTGGGTGTAAACCTGGGGCTGGGCAATGTCTCCCCTCCCTGCGCTCCCATGCTCTATATGGCAGGCGCGGTGAGCAAGTTGTCTCTGGACCGCTATATCACCCCAACCCTGAAGTTCCTCTGTCTGGGTCACCTACCCATGGTCTTCCTGATCACCTTTGTACCTGAAATATCGCTATTTTTACCGAAGCTGCTGATGGGCTACTCCGGATAGAAGACAGACTCCGGCGATCTTGCTGGCCGCTTGCGCGGTGACAACCCTTCCGGCGATACCCTTTGCCTCTGCTTGCAGGGGCTTTTTTTTGTTTTGCCAGAAGCTCTCCAAGCACCTCAAACCAGGCATCGGGATCGCTATTGACCGCTGATCGGGAGAGGTATCCAGCACCCTAAACGCCCAGCCTCTGGAACTACAAACAGGGAAACGATGGGTCTACGGTGACCCCCAGCAGTGACTTTATAGTGTTCATAGCATGCAGCTAAAACCTTAAAGATAGGAACTCATACGATGACCCCTTCATATATCAAAATAAAAAATCACATCAACGGTCAGTGGCTGGACGAAACCAACGGTCAGTACGAACCGCTGAGAAATCCATCTACAGGTGCCCTGATCGGTGAGGTGCCGCTGTCCTCGGCGGACACCTCCCGAGCCGCAACTGCTGCCGCAGCAGCAGCCTTCCCCGCCTGGAGTGCCACGCCACTACCCAAGCGGATGGACTACATCTTCAGCATGCAGCAAGCGATGAAGGACAATCTGGAGATGCTGGCAGAGTCCATCGCCATCGACCAGGCCAAGCATATTGCCGAAGCCCGGGGTGAAGTGGGACGTGTCATCGAGATCGTGCAGATGGCCTGTACTATTCCCGCCCTGATTCAGGGTGACACCGTGCAAGGTATCGCTAATAACATCAACGGTCGCCTGATCAAGGCCCCGCTGGGCGTATTCTGCGGTGTCGCGCCGTTTAACTTCCCCGCACTGGTGTTCGGTTGGTTCATTCCGTTTGCTATAGGTAGCGGCAACACCTTTGTCTACAAGCCCTCCACCGAATCACCCTTATTCATGCAGAAGATGATGCAACTGCTGGTCGATATCGGCCTGCCTGATGGGGTCGTCAACCTCGTACACGGTGACCGCACTGCGGTTGAAGCCTGGTACGATGATAAAAACGTCGCCGGTGTGTGTCTGGTCGGCTCGACGCCAACCGCTAAAGCCATCGCCGAGGGCTGTGGCCGCAACGGTAAGAAGACCATGCTGCTGGGCGGTGCCAAGAACTTTCTGGTCGCCATGGCAGACGCACCCATGGAGCTGATGATTCAAAACATCCTGATGTCCGGCTACGGCTCTGCAGGGCAACGCTGCCTGGCGGTATCCAATATCGCGGTCGTCGCCGAGATCTACGACGAATTTGTCGAGCGCCTGCTGGAAGCGTCCAGGGATCTTACTGTCGGCGATGCCATGGACCCCGACGTATTTATGGGACCGGTGATCTCGGCCACGGCCAAGGCCCGCATCGAGAACTACATAGAGATCGGTCAGGCGGAAGGTGCCACTCTGGCGTTGGATGGTCGTAACCCCCAGGTGCCCGACGGCAACAAAGACGGTTACTTCGTGGGCCCAACCGTGTTCACCGACGTTACGCCTTGCATGCAGATCGCCCGCGAAGAGATCTTTGGTCCGGTGCTGAGCGTGATGAAAGTCGGCTGTATCGACGGTGCCCTGCGTATGATCAAAAATCACGAAATGGGTAACGGAGCCGTCATTTTTACCCAGAACAGCTACTACACCGAGAAGTTTATCAACGAGGCGGATGTGGGCATGGTGGGCGTAAACGTCGGTATTTGTGCCCCTCATCCCTACCTGCCCTTTGGTGGTATCAAAGGCTCCCTGGTAGGCAACAATAAGGTTCAGGGGAAAGACGCGGTCGACTTCTTCACCCAAAGCAAGGTCGCAACCGTGCGGGTTGTCGATCCTAAAGCAGACCAGGCGGCTCCGGCCGCATCTGCAGACGCCAGTGTGCGTAGCTGCGTTGCCAGCTAATTCCTGGTCGTAGCGAGGACTTCACGGTTGGATCGATACCTAAGGTCCCTGCTGGATATTAAACGCGCCTGAGGGCGCGTTTTTTTATCCGGGTCAACGCTAAGCGGCATCCGTGAGAGAGGTATTGGCAAGCCAGAGCACTTCTACGGGCTGGGGCGCCTGGTGCTGATCGCCGCAGATCAAGCGGAAGTCGCTTGCGATGCCCTGGATCGCTAACCCTGAGACTGAAAACGAAAGCCTGAGGGACGCTGTTCCCAGGCCCCCTCAGGCTCTACTAAAATAATGCTGATCCTATTCAACGGGCCATAAACAGCCAGATCGCAACACCGGCAGCGAGAAACAGCGTTTCCGACACCAGCAGCACAACCGGCCTCCACCCCATAGAAGACAACTCCTTGAAGGAGGCCTTCATCCCCAGGCCCACCATCGCGACAATCAAGCACCAACGGGACAGCTGAGTCATACCCTCAAGAATACTGTCTGGCACGACACCTGCGCTGTTGATGCCAACAATCAAGATAAAAGCAATTAAAAACAGAGGCAGAGGCAGGCTTGACTGACCTTTTTTAGACTGCCCTTTTCGAGCATACAGCAGCGTAATCACGACAACCACCGGCACCAACGCTGCCACCCGCAACAATTTAGTAAAGGTCGCTACATCACCCACCTCCTCGGAGATCATATAACCGGCCCCCACCACCTGAGCGACATCATGAATGGTCGCCCCCAGAAAGATGCCACTCTCGGTCTCATTTAGGCCAAGCTCCGCGACCACCAACGGATAGACGATCATCGCCAGAGTACTCAGGGCCGTCACACCGATCACGGTAAAGATTAGATTTCGCTCAGAATCTTTATCTTCCGGTAGCACAGCAGAGACCGCTAACGCGGCCGAAGCACCACAAATCCCAACAGAAGCCCCGGATAACAGGCTCTGGGAGCGACTTAATCCCAGCCAGCGGCCACAGATAACAGCAAACAGTATCGTTGCCGGCACCCCCAACAAGACAATGGCGATAGGGGTAATGCCAAGCCCAAGCAACTGTTCAAAGGTAATTCGTGCCCCCAACAGGGCGATACCCACACGCAGAACTGATTTGGCCGTAAATTGAATTCCGGCCATACAGCGGCCTTCCTGTGACAGGTAGTTGAGCGACATGCCCATCAGCAACGCATAAAGAATGACGGGGCCGCCATAGTGTTCGGAGACAAACGCCGCCGCCATAGCGATGACCAGGCAGAGTAGAAAACCGGGTATCAACTCAGACAAGAATGCTCTGATGTTGTCGGGGAAGAACGTCAGCCCTTGAGTGCCGTTGGCCATAGATATCTCCACAATAATCCAGGATCTGAGGTGTCAGACCCTTAAGTGAAGGCAATATACCCTGCCGCCTCATAGAGGCGCTGGACACAAAAGTGATCTAAGTTTAGAACCAACAAGTCTAACCGGATCCAGGAGAGACCCTGTAAATCCAGCCCTGTCTCCATAGGCTCCGAAGGGGGATCCTGCATGCCCATCGGCTCTATTGAATTACGCTCAGTGCTGCTTCAGCTCTTCCAGATAGGTCTCAAGCACCAGATTGGCGCGAGCACCCTTGCGGGTGATGATGGAGAATTGGGTGAGGTAATGGTAGCTGTCAGGTAGCAAGGCGCGCATCAAACCGTCGCGCACCCAGCTACGGGCAAAATGATCCGGTAGATAGCCGATATACCGGCCGGTGAGGATTAAGAAGGCGATTCCTTCCCTGTCTGTGGCGGTGGCGCAGGCCCTGAGCTGCTGATGCAGCGCCTTGATCTCCGGAGTCTGCGCGTAGGCCGGAACCACGGCGTCCTGCTCGTTGACGTGCGCCGGATCCAGAACAGCCTCAACCTGGGCGAACAAAGGGTGGTCGTGACTGCAGTAGAGTCGGGACTGCTCCTGATAGAGAGGCTGGTAGTTGAGTCCCGACAAGGGGCGCAGATCCGGCACCATGCCTATATGTAACCGCCCGTCCAGCACCCCCAACTCTATTTCGTTAGGGGGGGCCATTCTTATATTGATCACCACGTCCGGTCCCTGCTCCTTGAGTCGTGCCAGCGCATGAGTGATTCGCATATGGGGTATAGTGACCAGATTATCGGTGATACCTATATTCAGCTCACCCTTAAGCTGGGCGTGCAGGGCATTAACCTGAGTACGGAAATCCTCCATAGAAGCGAGCAGCTGCAGGCTGTAATCGTACACCTGGCGACCCTCGTCGGTGAGAGAAAAACCGGAGCGCCCCCGCTGGCAGAGCCGAAACCCCAGTCGCGTCTCCAGATCCGACATGGCGATACTGATCGCCGCCCGGCTGATATTGAGCCCCACCTCTGCGGCGGAAAAACCACCGCATTCCGCCACCTTTTTGAAGATTCGTAGCAGCCGTAGATCCACGGCGCTCAGTTGCCCCTTAAACTCTCCTTTTTTCACCACATCGATCCTTTAGACTAGCAACTGATTAACTTAAGGCCAGTATAAAGGAATTTAATTAAACAATGGCGACAAGTAACCTGAGAAAAATGCCAACCTGAGTGGCTGCCGAAGGGCAGCCATAAGATCTGAAAAAACGCGTGGCAGGTCAAGATACTTAAGATTTTCTGGGCACCCTCGGTGCAAGACCGGTAGCAACGACGGTGCTTAAAAACGGCGCGGCCCGGACCTTTGGCTGCCTGAGCACCGTCGGCTAAGAGCCGCAGGGCTAAATTTTGTGGCTAATCCGCTGAATATTTACCGAAGAAATTGGTAATTGGGCATCCAGTCCTATTATCCTGATCCGACCCGCGTGCCGATCGAGCCTCAAACCATGAATGCGAAGTTACCCATCCTCTATACGTTTCGGCGCTGCCCTTACGCCATCCGCGCTCGTCTGGCGATCGCTTACAGTGGCCAGGCCATCGTTTGGCGTGAGGTGCTACTCAAGGATAAGCCTGCCGAGTTAGTGAGGCTCTCGCCGAAGGCGACGGTGCCTGTGCTGCAGCTTGTGGATGGCCGCGTCATCGACGAAAGCCGGGATATCATGCTCTGGGCATTAGGGAAAAGTGATCCTGAGGAGTGGCTCGATGAGGAACCAGAGACGCTAACGCTTATCAATGAACTCATCCAGGAAAATGATTTGGATTTTAAGCCCCGTCTCGATCGCTATAAGTATGCCGATCGTTACCCGGAGTTCACCGCCCTAGAGTATCGGCAGCAGGGAGAGCGGTTTCTGGGGCAGTTAGAGCGACGCCTAACCCAGACCCGGTATTTGGCAGGCGCAAGAAAAACCCTGGCAGATGCCGCGATTTTTCCCTTTATCAGGCAGTTTGCCGGAGTAGATCCCGAGTGGTTTCAAGCAGCACCCTATCCCAGGGTGCGAAACTGGCTGCAACACTGGCTTGCATCGACACTGTTTCAGGAGGTGATGCCAAAACATGCCCCCTGGAAGGAAGGGGACAGGCCGCTGGTGTTTCAATACTCATTAACGCAGGGCTAGAACTGCTCCTCGGGGAGCGCCAGGGTAGCAGCACTACCGCTGACAACGGCGGCGACGCAGGCACTGGTACGCGGCAACAGCTGCTCGCAATAAAAACGCACGGTGATCAGCTTGGCATTAAGGAATGCCTGATCGCCCTCGGCTGAGTCCTGCAGTTCCAGAGCCCGAAGCGCGCTGCGAGCCATCAGCCAACCGCCCATCAGGTAACCAAACAACAGCATAAAGTTAACGCTCTGGCTGGCGGCGGCCTGAGGATCCACTGGGGCCGTAGCCAACAACCACTGTTGGGCTCTGTGGCCATCATTCAAGGCGCTGCGCAATGCCTGAGCGACGGGTGCAAGCCGGGTTCCTTCCGCATCAACGGCTGCCCAAGTCGCATCCATCTCTTCGAGTAACTTCGCCATCGACTGGCCGCCGTTAACCAGATTCTTACGCCCGACCAGGTCCTGCGCCTGGATGCCGGTCGTGCCTTCATAGATCGGCAGGATCCGCGCATCACGGTAGAACTGCGCCGCGCCGGTCTCTTCGATATAACCCATGCCGCCATGGATCTGCAGCCCCAGACTGGTGACTTCCTGGGCTAACTCGGTGATCCAGCCCTTAACGATCGGGGTCAGGAGTTCGGCACGACTCTGATGGGCACGCGCCTGCTCGGGGTCTTGCGACCGCTGGGCCTGATCGATCTCCGAAGAGCCCAGGTAGGCCAGCGCCCGCATCGCCTCGATCGACGCCCGCATCTGCATCAGCATCCTGCGCACATCAGGATGCTTGATGATCGCGATCTGAGAGCCGTCTTTCTGAGTCCCCTGCAACCGTGCCTTGGCATAGTCCCGTGCATGCTGGTAGGCCCGTTCGGAGATCGCCAGCCCCTGAAGTCCAACACCCTGACGGGCATGGTTCATCATCGTAAACATGTACGTCAGGCCCCGGTTCTCCTCGCCGATCAGATAGCCGATCGCACCGCCTTCATCACCAAAACTCATCGCGCAGGTCGGGCTACCATGAATGCCCAGCTTATGTTCCAGCGACAGCGCCCTGGCATCATTGCGCTGGGCCGGATTGCCCTGGTCGTCGAGCAGAAACTTGGGGACGATAAACAGCGAAATCCCTTTAACACCGGCCGGAGCATCGGGGAGGCGAGCCAACACCAGATGGACGATGTTCTCGGTCATCTGATGATCGCCCCAGGTAATAAAGATCTTCTGTCCGCTGATCCGGTAGTGTGCACCCTCGCGCACCGCACGGGTCTTAATCGCCGCCAGATCAGAACCGGCACCCGGTTCGGTCAGGTTCATCGTCCCGGTCCATTCACCCGTGACCATCTTCGGCAGGAATTGTTGCTGCAGTTCCTCGCTACCATGATGAATAATTGCTTCGATAGCGCCCTGGCCCAGCAGCGGGCAGAGCGCGAGCGCCATATTGGCCGATTGCCAGATCTCCATCACGGCCGTACCCAGCAGGTTCGGAAGCGCCTGCCCACCGAAGGCTTCGGGTGCCGTCAAGGACCCCCAACCGCCCTCGACGTACTGCTGATAGGCCTCAGTAAAGCCGGGGGTTTGTTGCACACCCTGGCCATTCAGCGTCGGCGCCTGCTGATCACCGACTCGATTCAGGGGGGACAGCACCTCGGTGCCCAGCCGGCCCGCTTCGTCGAGGATGGCGTTGGCAAGCTCGGTATTGACGTCCTCAAGGCCCAGAGTCTGACAGAGGCTGTCAAAGCCGATCAATTCGTTGATCACAAATTGCATATCGGGATAGGGGTGGCGATACTCATTCATAAAAAGTCACTCATAACAGGTCACTCTCAACAAGGATTAAAGGTGTGATTGCGGTCTGGCTGCGGCTTTCCCTGGATGCCAGGTCAAGCCGGATCAACAGTCGGGTTACAGATCGGTCTTCTGGGGGTTGGAGCCAGTTCCCAGCTCGGTCTGCGGCTCTTTGGGACGCAGGATCAAGCGCGCCAGCGCGGGCAGCAGGATCAGAGCCCCGAGCATATTCCACAGGAACATAAAGGTTAGCAGTATCCCCAGATCGGCCTGGAACTTGATCGGTGACCAGGCCCAGGTACCCACGCCTATCGCCAGGGTCAGGCCGGTAAAGGCAACCGCCTTACCGGTGCTGCGCAACGTCAGCAGGTAGGCATCGGTCAGCGACTCCCCCGCTTTCATATAGCTCTCCAGCTTGGTATAGATATAGAGGCCGTAATCCACGCCTATACCCACCCCCAGGGCGATCACCGGCAGGGTGGCTACCTTGACCCCGATGCCCATATAGGTCATCAGCGCCTGACAGAGCACCGAGGTCATGGCCAGCGGCAGGATAATACAGATCACCGCTTTCACCGACCTGAAGGTCAGTAACACCAGCAAACCAACCACCCCGTAGACCCAGGCAAGCATCTGATACTGAGCCGTTTCTATCACGATATTGGTCGCCGCTTCTATACCGGCATTACCAGCCGCCAGCTCGAACTGCAACTGCTCAGTGTTGTGCTCGGCGGCGAAGGCTGCCGCCGCATCAGCCACCCCGGTCAGGGTCTCGGCCTTGTGATCGTTAAGGTAGATCACCACCGGGAGAAAATTACAGGCGCTGTTCAGCATCCCCGGTGGCACATGTTTACCACTGGTGGCCGAATTCATCACCATTTGATTACGCGATAATTCAGCCCATTTAAAGTTGCCTTCATTCATCCCTACCAGGCCGCGCTTAGCGACATTAACCATGGAGAAGGACGACTGCACCCCCGCCTGGGTTTCGATCATGGCTTGGAAATCTTCGACCAGGGTCAGGGTTTCGTAGCTGACACAAGCGGCATCCTGGGTCTTGACCATGACCACGAACAGATCGGCACTGGTGGTAAAATTAGCGGTGATAAAGGCATTATCGCGGTTATAGCGTGAGTCCTGGCGCAGCTCCGGGGCACCGGCATCCAGATCGCCAATCTTCAGATCCCCGCTGTAAACCACCCCCCAGACCACCAGCACTACGGAGATAAGCACGGTCAGAGTGGCCGGAACCGGACGGGTAAAAGACGTCAACCTGTTCCAGAGTTTGTGCAGGATATTAAAGTGATCGCCAGCCGCACGGACGCCGGTGTAGGACAGCACGATCGGCAGCAGTACCAGGTTGGTCAGGACCACGGTGGCGATCCCCAGGCTGGCCGCGATCGCCAGCTCTTTAATCACCGCTATATCGATCACCATCAGGGTGATAAAGCCGATGCCATCACTCAGCAGGGCGATAAAACCGGGAATATAGAGCATCTTGAACGCCAGGCGGGCGGCACGATACTTATCCACGCCGTTGCCCACCTCGATGGCGGTCGCATTCACGATCTGCACGCCGTGGGAAATAGCGATCGCGAAGACCAAGAAGGGCACCAGCATCGAGTACGGATCCAGCTCGAACCCCAGCATCCGCAGTAATCCCAGCTGCCAGATGACCGCCACCAGCGAACAGCCTAGCGGTACCAGGGTGCCTGTCCAGCAGCGCGAATAGACGTACATCAGCACTAGGGTGATCCCGATCGCCGCGGCGAAGAACAGCCCGACCTTAGCCGCGCCCTCGATCAGATCCCCCACCACCTTGGCAAAACCGGTGATGTGAATCTTGACCGTCGGGGATTCATATTTTTGCCGCACCAGCCGCTCCAGCCGCTTCGAGAGCTGGTCATAATCCAGGGCCTCTCCGGTCTCTGGATTGATATCCAGCAGGGGTGCCAGGATGATCGCCGATTTAGCATTATTGGCCACCAGCGAGCCGATGCTGCCCGATTTGGCGACATTAGCGCGGAGCTTATCCAGTTCGCTGGCAGAACCATCATAGTCGGCCGGAATCACCGGTCCACCGACAAAACCCTCTTCGGTCACTTCGGTCCAGCGCACCTCGGGCATCCAGATCGACTTCAACCCGGAACGGTCAACTCCGGGAATAAAAAACACTTCGTCGTTGATCTGTTTCAGGGTTTCCTGAAACTCGGCACTATAAATAGTCTCGTCGGTGGTCTCTACCGCGATCCGCAGCCGGTTACCCAGGCCTGCCATCTGCTCCTTGTTTTGCAGATAGTTATGGATGTAGGGGTGGGACGTGGGGATCATCTTTTCATAACTGGCCCCCAGAGTGATCTGCGAGGCGTAATAGGAAAACAGGACGGTGAGTCCGAGGAAGATGAGCAACAGCAGAGGGCGTCTGCCGAACAGCAACTGCTCTACCCTCGCTTCTGATTTATCCAGCGGATGCACACGCGGAGTATCCTGATGTTTTCTGTACGTCATGATCAGTTTCCTTGCTTAACGCTGGATGGCGAGGTCGAGGTCGATGTCGGGACCGATGGCACAGGGGACAGTGCCAGAGGCTGAGCACCGGCCAGACCCACCACCAGAATCCGATCAGTCGTCAGGGGCACGACTGCCATGCTGGGCGCGGGGATCGCTAAGCGCTGCATGCGGAAAGGCTGACCCGGTGACTTGACCAGCACCGCGCCGAAGCTGCCCACCAACACCAGGGTGCCATCCTCAAGCTGGGCGGCACCGGTGAGAGTACGCGTGAGCGGCAAGTCCAGCTGCTCCCAGCTATCGCCGCCGTCGGCACTGATAAAGGCGTGGCCGCGCAGGCCATAGACCAGAAGCCGGTCACCGCCCAGGGACTGAGCGCCAAAGAAAGAACCCTCATAGGGCGACGTCAGAGCCTCCCAGTGATCATCGCCGTTAAGGCGCCGAAACAGCACCCCCGCTTCACCGGCGATCAGTACTCCGCTGTCGGTATAGGTGATCGCATTGAGGTGAAAGCCATCCGGATTACCCAACGCCTCCATCATCGGTTGCCAGTTCTTACCGCCGTCCTGAGTCGCCAGCAGCAGACCGTAGGCGCCCAGCACATAGCCGTGATCGGCATCGATAAAGGCCACATCCAACAGGGTGCGCAGCAACTGATCCTCCAGGGCAAGCTGGGCGTCCTCGGCACGAAACTGCAACTCATCCAGCAGCTCTTCCGAGCTCTCGGGGTCCGCTACGGCACTGGCCAGTAACTGCTGATAATAGTCGGCCACCAATTGATTGATCTGGGTTCCATCAAGCGCCAGGGTCCAGGTTTCACCTCGGTCGGTACTCTTAAGCAGGATGCTGTCATGCCCTACCGCCCAGGCCGACTCCTCGGTCGCCGCATCGACGGCGGTCAACAACACCGAGACCGGCACCTGCGCCTGACGCCAATGCTCCCCCTGGTCGAATGAGATCAGGATGCGGCCCCGCTCACCCACGCTCAACAACCGGTCCGCCATCGGGGTGATATCCATGAGCGGAAAACGCTGCCCCGCATCCAGCGGGGCCGAGGGGCGAGAGGCCCGGTCCGGCAGTGCCGCGAAGGAGAGTGTTGGCAGGCTCAGCAGTGCGATCAGCACTGTCGTCGGAAGGACTGAGCCGAGGTGGCGTTGCAGTGATCGGGACTGCCTGCAGACAAACGCAGTGCATCGATAAGGGAGATCATAATTAGCCATAACCGCTTAACCCAGTACGTTATTGTAATTATTGTGCGCTGCTCAACACCAAGCTTCTAGCACCTGCGGCCCCAACCTGGGAGGTTGATCACAACAGGCAAGCCAACGGCAAGATCCGCTTTAATGTCTAAGTAAGGCTAAATATAGTGCATGAATAGTGGATGTTAGGCTACTAAACCTACTTTGCTAACTTATTGATTTTAAAAAATAGACCACTGCATACGCGCCATAAGATACCATCTTGGCGCTCAGGGATAGATAGTAGGCTGATAGTTTGGCTCTAGATTCGGGCTGATGCCCCAGCAGAAAGTGACCCCTGTAGTGGTCTGGCAGGGCAACGATTTTGGGATGCTGAAGATCGATTCCGAAACAACCGTTATCAGTGTTCGGTATGACCGTAACAAACACTCAAAAACAATCAGCTCCCACGTTAAATGGCGGCTGAAGGCTCGGCTGGAGGGGCGTACTGGAGGGAGGCCTTGAGAACAGCCTGCCGCGTTAATCCCGATGCAACAGGGCGTGATGCGGGTAACAATCAAGGTTCTGGATGAGCGCAGCTCTTTGGAAATCACATATGGCTCAGCTTAGGCAACAATTCTTCGCTGCTACAGCCATACAAACGCCGCAAGAAGAATTAGCGGGTCTGTAGATCACGGTATGCCGCCTGGAGCACTTAACGCAACTCGTACTTGCGAGCCACAGTCTGCTGGACATAGACACCGATTTTTTTGTTGCACTCCCTGAGGATCGAGCCTGGATAAGCCCTGCAGAGGCCTACCGCCTCCTGCAAAAGGCCGTTCCTGAGCCTGACCTTATCACCCTGTCCCGCTCAGTCAGCAGCGGCTTTATGCCGCTACGTTACCGTTATTTTGCAGATTACCTCAAAGCGCTTTTCGAGCAGGAGCACGCCTCGGCAGCCCATTTCGAAACCCTCTACCCGCTGGAAAGGCGTAGCGATCACCTCGCGTCACGGCGGCAGCTGATGGAGGAGCTTGAAAGATATCCGCAGTGCGCAGCCACCCACTATCTCTGCGCCAGAGACTCGACCCATCCCCAGTCCTATCTAAGCAGCGCGGCCGCAATATGCGCGGCCTACGCGTTCGATCCCTTTCAGATCGCCAGCGAAACCGCCAACCGGCACTTACCAACCTCGAGCCACATCCTGGACCGACTCGCTCAGCGCCTGGATCAAGTACCCCTGATACCCGCAGATACCCGGTTTATTGCTCTCGGTCTTGCCTATGCAGAGCTCGGCGCACCTGAGCAGGCGTCACAGTGCTATCAGCGCTATGGTCAACCCCATCCCGCCCTCGCGCTGGCGATCGCCGAACAACTCACCGCCAGTACCCAGCCTCCTCAATTATTCGACTTACTCAGCACCGCAACCACAGAAGACGCGTCGGATCTGCCGCTCAGCTGCTGTTAGCCACCTGGTATGTACAAAAGGGGGATAGAGGCGCGGCAATAACGGCTCTTGAAATAGCCCACGCTCGAGCACCCGCCTGGTTAGCCCCCTTGCGAGGGTTAGCCCAGCGACAAGCTCGATCAGCACCCCTGGAACCAGGAATCGATTGGCAACCCTGCTCGTAGAAAGGATGGCAACCCTGGGTGCTTTAATCGGATAACGCGATATAGGCAGGCGGTGCTAGTCGCGCAACAATCCCGTAGATGAAGGCTGCGGTTATGAGCGGCCTGATAGCGTCCCGCAGCGGTCATCGTCAACGAAGGTCATGAGCCTCCCTGGCTACGATCACTATTCTCGGTCAGCCTCCTCGAAGGCTAACCGAGAATAGCCTGACCTACGGCGATATCTGCTTGAAGTTCTCAGCAAGCAGAAATATAGTGCATGAAGGGTTGATTTTAGGCTACGGAGTCTGCTTCGTTAACGTATTGATCTTAACGTCCAGACCACACCCAGTGCGCCATAGGATACCAGTTTGGCGCCCGGAGATAGTTGGACAGCCTATATTTTGACTTAGGATAGCTCAACCACCCTGACTAGGTTTATATCGATCAGGATGCTGCAACGCAGCAGCGCGTGGCTAAACATAATAGTTATAATAATAAGATCAAAGGTGGAATCATGAAGATGTCGGACTTGAAAAAGCCTGTATCGAACCGTGGGCGCGGCTTCGCGCTCGCACCTCTGGGAGCCGCTATGTTGCTGGCGACCCTCAACGTCCAGACGGCCCAAGCCGTCACCTTCGAACTGGGAGAGATCGACGGCAGCTTCGATTCATCGCTGTCGATCGGCATGAGTCAGCGCATGTCGAACCGCGACCAAGCCTACTATTCAGTAGGGAATGGCGGCACGGCGACCTCCAACACCATGGATGATGGCACCCTCAACTTCGACAACAACGACGTCTTCACCAAGACCTTCAAGGGAGTGCATGGCCTGTCGCTGCGCTATGAAAACGTCGGTGTTTTTGTACGCGGCAAGTACTGGTACGACTTCGAGCTGAATGACGGTGATCAGGCTCACGGCAACGTCGTCAACAGCTACACCCCCGGCAAACTCAGCGACGACGGCTTCCACGATCTGGCCCAGTTCTCCGGTGCGGAAATCTTGGATGCCTATGTCTACGGCGAATTTGAAGTCGCTAACACCCCCCTCGACCTGCGTCTGGGGCGCCAAGTGCTCAGCTGGGGTGAGTCCACCTTTATTCAGGGCGGCATCAACGTCATCAACCCGGTCGATGTCTCGGCCTTTCGGCGCCCCGGCGCCGAGATCAAAGAGGGGCTGATGCCGGTGAACATGCTGTTCGCCTCGGCGGGCCTGACCGATAACCTGTCGGTCGAAGGCTTCTACCAGCTGGAGTGGGAAAAGACCGTGGTCGATGGCTGTGGCACCCTGTTCTCGGGCGCCGACTGGGCCGCCGATGGCTGTGATCGATTGGCATTCAAAGGTGATACAGCTGGGATAACAGATGCAACCAACTTAGCGGCGGGACTCTTTGTTAACCGTTCTGCCGACCAGGAGCCGGATGACAGTGGTCAGTTTGGGGTCTCCTCTCGCTACTATGCGGACAGTATAGATACCGAGTTCGGTGCCTATTACCTCAACTACCACAGTCGTACTCCCTACGTCAGCGCCTTCAGATCAACACAAGGGCCGCACACTGGACCAGGGACAACATTCGATGGCACCTACACGGTGGCCTACCCTGAAGATCTGGAACTGCTCGGCCTGAGTTACCAGACCAGCGTCGGCACCTGGGCACTGTCGGGTGAGATCAGCTACCATCCCGATCTGCCGCTGCAGATCAACGGTAATGACCTCCTTGGTGCCTTCCTGACCGATGGTGCCAACCCCTATAGCCCCGTCAACAGCCGTGTAGCCGCTTCAGATGTAGGCGCGTTGGTCAACGGCTATGATGAGTACGATGTTTATCAGATACAGACTACCGCGATCCAGTTCTTCGACCGGGTGCTGGGTGCCAGCCGCCTGTCGCTGGCCGCAGAGATCGGCGCCACCTACGTCGAGGGCCTGCCCGATGCTGGCGATACCGTGTTCCACCCAACGTACGGCAATCTCGCCGCCAACCCTCGCTATGGTCGAGCTACGGTCTTCGGCTCAGGCGCTGCGGGCGCTGACGGCTACACCACCAAGTTTGCCTGGGGTTACCGCGCCCGCGCCTCCCTGGCCTATAAGGATGTGATCGCCGGGATCAACCTGACGCCCTCCGTGGCCTGGTCGCATGATGTGGAGGGTAACTCACCCTCGCCTGCGCAACAGTTCAACGAGGGCAGCAAGGCGATCAGTCTGGGTCTGGGTGCAGACTATATGAACAGGTACACCGCTAACGTCACTTATACGGATTTCTTCGGCGGCGACTACAACTACCTGACCGACAAAGACAATCTGTCCCTGAGCCTGGGTGTGTCGTTCTAAAGACGCGTTACTACACGTTGTAAGGATAATAATAATGAAAACTGTATTCTCAAATAAGCATCGCCTCAGCGTCGCTATTCTGGCGACCAGCGCGCTGTTAAGCGCGCACACCCTGGCTGCCGTCAGCGCAGATGAAGCCGCCAAACTGGGTACCAGCCTGACGCCGGTCGGCGCGATCCAGGCAGGTAATGCCGATGGTTCTATCCCGGCCTGGACCGGTGGTTTAACCCAGCAGGTTGCGCGGGGCGACAACCCTTTCGCCGATGAACAGCCGCTGCTCACGATTACCGCCGCTAACGTCGAGCAACATGCCGCTCTGCTGACCCCGGGTCAGGTAGCCCTGTTTAAAGCCTATCCCGACAGCTATCAGATCCCGGTGTACCCGACCCACAGGACGGGTGCCTATCCGCAGAGTATCTACGCCAAGGCGATCAAGAATGCCACGACCGCAGAACTGACCGCCAACGGTCTTACCGGCTACGATGAGGCCATCCCCTTCGCGATCCCTCAAGAAGGTCTGGAAGTGCTCTGGAACCATATCACCCGCTACCGCGGGGGATCGGCGCAACGCACCCTGATGCAGGCGCCGGTACAGCGCAACGGCACCTACACCGCCGTTAAATTGGTCGATGAGTTTATCTTCCCGAACTACCTGGCCGATGGCTATGACGCCGAACAGGATGACAATATCCTGTTCTATTTCCAGCAGAAGATCACCGAGCCGGCACGCCTGGTCGGTACCACCCTGCTAGTCCATGAAACCGTCGATCAGGTGGTCCAGCCTCGGCTGGCCTGGATCTATAACTCGGGCCAGCGTCGAGTAAGGCGTGCGCCCCAGGTCGCCTATGACGGACCCGGTACCGCATCAGACGGCCTGCGCACCACCGACAACTTCGACATGTTCAGCGGCTCTCCGGACAAGTACGACTGGAAACTGGTCGGCAAGCAGGAGAAGTATATCCCCTACAACGCCTTTGAACTGGGGTCTCCACGCCATGAGTACGATGACATCATTCAGCCCGGTCATATCAACCCGGCGCTGACCCGTTATGAGAAGCATAGGGTCTGGGTGGTCGAGGGGACACTGAAAGAGGGTGAACGTCATATCTATGCCAAGCGCACCCTGTATGTCGATGAGGACACCTGGCAGATCGCCGTTGCCGACCACTACGACGGTCGCGGTCAACTCTGGCGTGTCGGTGAGGCCCATGCGACGCAGTACACCGGGGTCAACGTGCCCTGGTATTCGGCAGAGATCCTGCATGACCTGCAGTCCGGTCGCTATCTAGCGCTGGGGCTGACCAACGAAGAGGACGCGGTAAGCTTCGGCTTTGACGGCCGGCATAAGGATTACACCCCTGCCGCCCTGAGACGCTCCTCTAAGCGTTAAGCCCTCCAAGTCTAGCCCTTTAAGTTCAGTCCTTTAAGTTCAGCCCTTTAAGCCCCGCCGGTTCGCCGGCGGGGCTTTTTATTGTTCGCAACGAACACCCCCATAACCGCCCACAACCGCGTAATTTCTGGTATACCTAAAGTCTGGAAAACGAAACCCCTTCAGCCGAGGAGCCCTGACCGAGATGCTGCACGAAGCCACCACCCAGGCAAGCTGGGCCGTCGCCATCAAACGCACCCTGGAGACCTACAGCTGTGATCCCGCGCCCATTTTTGAGCAGGCCAGTATTCGCCTAGAGGATCTGACCGACCCCAACGCCCGCTTTCCCACCCATAAGACCTCGGCACTGATGCGCCAGGCAGTCGCTGTCACCGCAGATCCCGCCTTTGGTCTGGCCGTGGGGAGGCATATGCGTCCTACCTCGGCACACGCACTGGGCTTTTCTATCTGGGCCTCTAATAACCTGCGCGAGGCGATCGAACGGGTGCAAAAATTCTTTAAGATCTTTACCACCAGTTGCTACTGCAGCATCGAGAAACAGGGCGATCAGTATCTGATCAGCTCCCACGCCTATCCTGCTTACCAATCCGTGATCGGCTCAGAAGATCAGGAAGCGATGTTTTCAACCATTCTGCAGACCTTTCGTCACCTGGTGCCCGGACGTTTAAACGTAAACCGGGTGGGACTGTCGCGCCCGGGACCGCCTAAGAATGTAGCCGATTTCGAGCGCTTTTTTAAGTGCCCGATCGAATGGGGCTATAACGGTATTTATGTGTTGCTGGATGCCGAACAGGTCGAGGCGCAGTTGCCGACAGCCAATGCTGAGCTGGCGCTGCAAAACGACAAACTGTGCCAAGATTACATCGTCAGATTTGACCGCCAGGATATCGTCAATCAAGTCTCTAACACCCTGGTGGAGCTCTTGCCGCAGGGGGAACCCGGAATGGCGCAGATCGCCTCCAAGCTCATGATGAGCAGCCGTACGCTGCAGCGTAAACTGAACAACCAGGACACCAGTTTCAAACAGCTGCTCGAGACTGTTCGTAAGCAGATAGCGATTGAGTACATCCGCCAGACCCATGTACCTATAGGCGAAATCAGTTATCGCCTGGGGTTTGCCCATATCAATAACTTCTCCCGCGCCTTTAAACGCTGGACCGGCATCACTCCGATCAATTACCGCGAAAACAAGCACTAGCGGCACGGCGGGGTCCAGACCTAGCTCTTAACTCTCACGCTGTTGTTCTTATCACGACTTTGGCGAATCAACGCATCACTGGCTACGCTAAGCTGCGCTTTGGCCAGCCGGTCGTAGAGCAGTACATTGACCGTTGCAGCGAGGTTCAGACAGCCTATGGTCGGGATATAGACGACCGCATCAGCGCTATCGATCAGCGCCTGGTTAATAGACCCGTCTTCGGGTCCAAAGATATAAAAAGCATTATCAGGATGTTGGTAATCTGGTAGCGGCGTCGCACCCTCTACCAGTTCGACACAGACCACCGTCATCTTTGCGGCGCTGCTCGGCAGCAAAGAGTCGACCCCCAGCAGGGGTATCGCGTCGCGGGCCCCGTGGGTATCAGTCGAAAATCTGGCTGCCCGGTCGTAACGTACCCCGGTATAGAACACGGAGTCGACCCTAAAGCATCCCGCTGCTCGCATCACCGCACCGACATTGGACGGACTTTTGGGATTGATCAAGCCGATATGGACAGTCGTTGTTTGCATTTATAACGCTCATAAGTAGATCCAAGGGCCCAGGCCTCAGGTAAGTGTTCGAGGTCAATTCCTGGGATTATAGGGGCTGTTGTCACCCCCCCTTGGGTCGGGTAACCTCTGTTCAGGGTAAGGCTGTCGTTCTGTGCTGAGACTGCATTTGAGGTGACTGAACGATTGCCGGAGATCACCTAAACATCATTGTTGGATTGGGCATTGTTTTGTTGTCTGCCTGACTCACACTCGTTATTATACCGCATATCACAGATGCCTTGACGATCAGAGACGGTCATAAAGTCATTCTAAATTTACCGACGCATGCGTTAGATCATCCCTATTTAAGAGGCCCCGATTCAGTTTATGTGAGAGGGAAAACTCATTACGTTAATACGGATGCCAAAAACACAAGTCGCGCCGACCGCGTCAATAAAATACAGCTAACACTGTGCGACCCTCAAGCAATCGATAGTTGGTGGAATACGTGATAAATATAAAATTAAAAATATTAATTGTTAGCTTACTGGCCTTCAACACCGCTTGCACTAGTGCCAGTAACAGCGCCAGTGAATATGACAATATAAAAAACCAGATTAAAGAGGGTCGCTCAAAAAATGCCATGACGGCAATCGACAACCTGTTAGAAAAAAACAAAACCGACAAGCGTGCATTACTGCTCAAAGGTTACTTGCTTCACTCGACCGAAAAACTTGATCAGGCACAGCAGGTGTATGAAATGCTGCTGCAACTCGACCCCAGCATGCCAGAAACATACAACAACCTTGGGGTGCTACTCGCGGAAAAAGGTGACAAGGAACAAGCAACAAAAATATTAATCAGCGCCTTTGATACGAATCCTGCCTATGCGGCGGTCTATAACAACCTAAGAGGCATATTCAACGAGATAGCCGCAAACACTTACCGGGAAATATTAAAGGGAGAAGATACTTCCTCTGTCGAATCAACATTACAGTTAACCTTATTAAGCGATACTAAGTCTTTTGTGGCCGAGGCACCCGCAGTTGAAAAACCGACGCGAGTTGACTTAAACCAACCAGATCTGAACGAACCAACGACAGCAACTCCTCAATTAGCATCGACTGTCATTTTAGACACTCAGCATGAGATAGACACCAAAAAAATTATTGACTTGATCACCAGCTGGTCACTCGCCTGGTCTTCTCAAAATCCGGATCGCTATTTAAGCTACTATCAGGATAGCGTTCAAATTCAACCCAACATGTCACGTACTACCTGGGAAAAAAATAGACGCAGTCGAATTATCGCACCTAAATACATTCAGGTTACAGCCAGTGGCATAGCCGTTAATCTTGCGGATACAGAATCAGCCACGGCAAGTTTCAAACAGACTTACCGCGCTTCAAACTATCAGGATATCGTCTTCAAAAAGATGACGTTTACAAGAAGTGGTGAAGGCTGGAAAATTCTACAAGAACAAACACTATAGAGGCATATGGAAGCCACACAGTTAACCTGTGCGGGTTGTTTCCCATCAACCTCACCAAATATCGACTCCTAAAGCTTTATCAGCTGAAGATTTATTTCTCTGACAATACGCCATTCTTCATTCTCTTTCTCCAGGATCAATGTTTTTAACGTTTTATCCTGGTAGTTTGATGATTGATACCAAAGCCAAAATTCAATCTCTGCATGGGTGGCAGATGTTTGAACCTTATTGACATCGGTGATCGACAGCTTGATCCAGTCTGGCGTTGATACTCGCAGCTCTCGGATTTCAGACCAGCGCTCTAGCGTCATCTTGTCAGGGGGGGTAAAGTGGCGAGAATAGGCGGCGAGGTACTCATTAACATCCTGTTTTTGCCACGACATTTCCCATTGGGCGATAGCCTCAGCAAGACTTACAACACCAGCCTTGTGGGTATCAATTCCTGTTTCCATAGGGATACTTTTAACCTGAGCAACGATTCGCTGGGCTTCGGCGCTACTGGCTAGCTTTGGTAAGGGCTCCTGCTTGTCAGCGGAGTTGAAGACTGTCTCTGTGGTTATGGAAGGTTGTAGATATATAATAAATAATACGACGACCAAAATCGGCGTAAATACACTTAAAGCCAGCAAGGATTTTTTTTGATAGGATCGGGGGTTGAGGTCCGTATTCTCGCTCAATAAAAGCTTTAGTTCCCTTTCGGCCATGGGGTAAAACTGCTTCTTCTCGGCTAGATTATCGCCGACCAACTTGGCAATAATAGCCAGATACCGAAGCTTCCCTTTACTGATTGAATAGGCGTATTGCGCCGCTTTGACGGTTAGCCTGACCTGGGCTACATCCTGGCTGATAGAATCGAGCCACTGCTGCCTGGTGATCTTAGCCAGGCGTAGACTCTGGCTAACGCGTTGCTCAAACCCATAACAACTCGGATGACGCAAATTATTATCCAGCGACTGTTCGCCAAAAAAGATCACCCGCACTAGCAGTTGCTTGGTATCCTGGAGATTGGTCAACATACGCAGATGCGCCAATAACTCAGGAGCTAATTGGTGGGCATCATCAAACAACAGAACTAGATACTTATCTTTCTTTTTGTTTTCAAGCAATACTTCCAACAGCTTGGCTACAAAATCATTTTTCACGCTAATATCAAGTCGGCTTATGAGGGTATCATTAAGGTCGTCGATCGACATAACAGCCTGTGGAAAACAAACCACGTCATAATATTTACTTTCAAGCTCCACTTGCAATTGATAAAACAACGTGGTCTTTCCAAGCTGTTGCCCCCCGATTACTTTAATAACAGTTTCTCGGAACGAAAGTGCTTGTTTAATTTTTTGAATTATTCTTTCGTGAGGCTCGAAGCCAATAAAAATATCTTTATTGTCTGGCACTACCATCATCCATCTAGACTTAAGAAAAATTTCGCGATCTGTTTATCATCGCGCTCGGCATTAATAGTATATAACTTACCAAGACCTTTGAATGAAAAACGTTGCAGCAACTGCTGACTAGTGACCGAGTACCCTCTGTCTTCGCCGGTATTACCATGCTTGCTACCCACAAAACCTACCAAATTAACCTTTGATGCTCCACCCTGCGGGTCTATATAATCTACTAGTAGAAGTCGATCGGTAGATAATAGGCTCAACGTTTCTCCAACCTCGAGTCGCCGCTCCTTATCGTTCAATCTTATTTTTAGATGAGCGGTAGCCTGTACCTGATTAACCAGGGCGCCTTGATCAGCCAGGATTCCTTGATCAGTCAGAGTGCCTTTTTCATGATTACTAACTTCCACGAAAATTCGTCCACATAAATACTGGTCTTTCAAAATACGGATCGAAGTGGCATCCGTTAAATGGAAAGATTTTCCAAGATCATTAAGACTGCCTGTTTTATCTATATCAACCACTACACCACGTTGATAATTAGTATAAGCCTGAATGACTTTAAAAGTATCGCCTTTATGCAGCTCAATAGTTTCGCCGTCATGGTATGCAACTGCACGAGAGTTATTTATTGAAACCAGCATGTGAGACAACTGAGGCTTAAGTACGGATTGTAAATTCTGCTCCTGTTGAATATCAAACTCATCCATAAAAGCATTGACCATCATGGTTTGATAGCTTACTTTCAAATCCAGAGATCGAATATTTTTTGAGGTTTCTATACCATAAGATTCAATACCATGCTCATACAAGGCATAAAAGGTAGCTGATTGTTTTTGTTCTTTGTGAACAGAGTTGGAGGCCTTAGTTCTCGTATTCTTAAAATTAAGCTTATGATCTTTAATCTGTATATTCTTATTAACGAGCGCTACCACTTTTTTCGCTCTTTCTTCTAGATTTAGAGTAATACCTTGCTGATTTGTAAATTCAGCTCGATCCGCAATAATGGCCTGCCCCCATCTTTTTGGGTTACGCAAATCACTAATTGACTCTGCAGAATAAAAACCATAGCCATCGTGTAAATTAAGTAACACATCACTTTTCGCGATCAGTTTTTTAAGAACCTCTACGACATCTTTTTCATACACATGCCGATGACTGGCTTCGGCCTCGCCTTCCTTTGGAGTATTAAAAGTTCGATTCATATCACCGTTAATGCGTCTAATATTATTAACAATGGCAGGCATATTAGCTCGAGGCACTACGATAAGGTTACCTTTATGCAGGCGCACATCAGCAAAAAGATCAGCGGTTAGATACCCTCCGGGTTCATTGTGCATTCCACCAATGATAAGCATGGTCTTACCGGGAAGTTCGCCCTCTATATGATAGACGCGGAATTCATGATCAGTATTTTCAAAATGACGAGTAATCTTAGTTTGCGCCATCGCCTGGCCGCTTAACATAATAAAAAGTACACATAGGACTTTAATCATTTAAATCTTACCCGACGAGGGCTCTCCTTCAAAAATTATCCTCCATTGATTTTCTTCTTTTTTCCAATACTGCCTTTTAGCATCTCTTCCGTTGAAATTATTACTAGCATAGTGTTGCTTAAAGGTTACGACCAAGACGCCCTCTTGGTCTGGATAGGAGAAGAAACTGAGGTTCTTTAAATCTACTTTAATATAAGATTTGGCCTTATTGATTCTTGTTTTTTTTGCTGACCAGGCAATATAATCTTCCCGACCATTATCAAAGTCGTGCGAGTAGTTTGACAGATAGTCTTGAGTATTAAGACTCTCCCAACTGTTCTTCCAATCATTAACCAGTTGGTTAAATGATTGCTGCTGCGCCAACCAATCTGATTCGGTAAGCCACTCAATATTTTCTCCAATAATCACGGGCGTCGAGTGAATATCAATAATCGAATCGAGTTGCGAAAAATCATTATTGGTTAAAGACACACAGCCTTCGCTGGCAAGAGGGGCACGACTATAAGTGTTAGGCGGAGAACCATGTAACCAAATTCCGTTGCCAGTTTTATTCTGCTGAGCATCCAATGCATTAGGATAATTTAACGGCAAAGCGCCGGATCCATATTTATCGGGCAGGTTTTTCGCTGCTAGCCTGGTGGTGACAAAATAAACGCCTACCGGAGTTTTCTTGTCACCACTGATCAATTTATTCGCTCCCATGCTGCCGCTTGACGCATAAAAATCTTTCATTAGAACGGGTTTTCCCGCTTTATTATCAAACAGGTACAATCGAGATTTGCTTAGGTCCACTACGATGGCATGAGATTGCCCGTCTGCCATTTTTATTAAGCTTTTGGGAATGTTGCCATTTTTTGGCTTTTGGGTTTGATACTGTATACGGACTACCGCTTCTTGGCGTAACTCTTCAACCAGACTCGACTTAATTGGACCTGCAGCGGCAAAGGACTCGATCGGATTGGCCTGTGCTCTAACCAGATCGGCAAAGACCACCTGCGCCAGTTTAAATTTGGGCGTGTGTTGGGTAATCGCAAGCAATCGCGCCATCGCCTCGTCTAGCCGATTTTGATCGATATCCTCAATAGCCGCAAGGAAATCATCCTCCACCGCAGAGAGATTTACTGCATAACTGAAGCTTGCTGTAAACGGCAAGGCGATCAAAAACAGCCAAATTGAAAAAAATTGTGAGTACTTCATAACTTGTTGATAAACACCTGAATATCAGCTGCTGCTAGCATACTGACTGGCTGATTATTGAGTTATAAATAATACCCGATCAGTCAGCTTGATGCTATTAGTTCGCCTTACAGATTACTATTCTGGGGCACGTAAGGTATAGACTGGGTGTTATCGAACTCCAGGAAGCCTGACACAGAGGTGACGGTGGCATTCAGCCTGGATATAAACGTTATCGCCGAGGGTGTAGACACTACTGAGCATTATCACTTCTTGCTGGATAATGGTTGCCTTCATTATCAGGGGTATTTATTTAGCAAACCTGTCTCGATTGAAGAATTTGCAGCGATTTTTAAGCGTGGTTAAAAACAACAGCGAGCACAAACCCAGACACCTTCTACAGCGGGGCGCCGCTGGGAAGATGATCCCCCCTAAAGAAGCAGAAATCAGACTAGCGACCAACTAGCGAGTCACAACGTCCTATGTGTAGCCATTTCTGGGTTAAACTGCATAGTCTATATTCAGTGCTAGCTGCGGGCAGCACTAAACGATTCTCGACCATCTTCCTGAAGAAACAGAAATTATGAGTAGCCAAGGGCCTGCATTCAAGATCAAGGCGGTCAACCTGCCTGTCTTGCAACTCCACATTTTCACCACCGACATGACTCAGCTCAAGCATGAGTTGGCGTTACGCCTGTGTCAGACTCCTGATTTTTTCGCCAGCACCCCTATAGTGCTGGAACTCACAGGGATAGCCGCCGACGACGCTGTCCTGGATTTCGCAGCACTAACCGCATTTATGCGCGGACATGGCCTGTGCCCTGCCGGCGTGTCAGGCGGGTCAGAACAGCAACGGGACGCCGCCGTAGGTTCCGGTCTGGGACTGTTTCCGACTACGCCTGTCAGAACGGCAGGGGTAGGCGGAATAAGAGCACCCGAGATCACGGTCGCTGAAGTGGTCGAGGTGCAGGGAACGGAGCGACCGCAGGCCCAGCCCGAATTGCCGGGTATCGACGAAAGCACAGCCGCTCAAGCCACTCCCCAGCCTCAGCCCATCGAAGCCCCCCCCCGTCCTGTTTCCGTGATTCGACCGACGATGGTGATAGACCGACCGGTGCGTACCGGACAGACCATTTATGCAGAAGGTGCGAATCTGGTGCTACTAGCGATCGCCAATGCCGGTTCCGAGTTGATCGCAGACGGCGATATCCATGTCTACGCACCTTTGCGCGGTAAGGCCATCGCCGGAGCCCACGGCAATGAATCCGCGCGTATCTTTGTGCATAAAATGGAGGCCGAGTTGCTCTCCATCGCCGGTTGTTTCAAGGTGTTCGAGGACGGAGTGCCGGAGAATGTACGTGGCAAGGCTGCACAAATCCATCTTCAGGGAACGCGCCTGGAGATTCATCCGTTACCGGGTCAATAAGCTGCGCACTTTCCTTCACTTAAGGAAACGCGTCTGGAAATTCAGCCGCTGACTATAGGAGTGCTAAGCTACGCACTTAAAATTGATGGGTAGTTTATGCCTTTTCATAAGTGCTTGTGGGTAAAATACACTAGAATTTAAATTATTAGGATATAAAACGTGGCTAAAGTAATTGTTGTAACGTCAGGAAAGGGTGGGGTCGGAAAAACCACCACAAGCGCCAGCTTCTCTACCGGTCTGGCTATGCGCGGCAATAAGACCGTGGTGATAGATTTTGACGTTGGCTTACGCAACCTCGATCTCATCATGGGCTGTGAGCGGCGTGTGGTCTATGACATTATCAATGTCATCAATGGTGATGCATCTCTCAAGCAGGCCCTGATTAAGGACAAAAACTGCGACAATCTGTATGTTCTGCCCGCCTCCCAGACGCGCGATAAAGAGGCGCTCAAGCTGGACGATGTAGGTCGCATCCTGGATGAACTCAAGGAAAGCTTTGATTTCATCGTCTGCGATTCCCCCGCAGGAATCGAGGCCGGCGCATTCAATGCCATGTATTTCGCCGATGAGGCGCTGGTGGTCACCAATCCCGAGGTTTCTTCGGTACGGGATTCTGACCGGATTCTCGGCATACTCGCGGCCAAATCCAAACGTGCGGTAGATGGCGCAGAGCCCGTCAGGGAGCACCTCTTGGTGACCCGATACGACCCTAAGCGGGTGCGCTCCGGCGAGATGCTGTCGGTCGAGGACATCCAGGAAATTTTGCGTATCCCGCTGCTGGGCGTGATCCCGGAGTCCGGGCTGGTTCTCCAGGCCTCCAATTCCGGTATGCCCGCCATCCATCTGGAGAAGAGCGATGTGGCCAAAGCTTATCGTGACGTAGTGGGCCGTTTTATGGGTGAAGAGCTGCCGATGCTATTTACTACTGAAAAGGCTGGTTTGTTCAAACGACTACTAGGGGGGAGCTGACATGCCCATGATGATCAGACTGATTGATTACCTGCGCGGAAACGAAAAGAAGACCGCCTCCGTCGCCAAGGAACGTTTGCAGATTATTCTGGCGCACGAGCGTGCCGGACGCGGCTCGGCGACACCGGATTATCTGCCTGCCCTGCAAGAAGAACTGATGGAGGTGATCGCTAAATACATCCACATCGACCGGGATTCTTTCAAGGTTCAGCTGGAGAAGCACGATCAGTATGACGTACTGGAACTCAACATCACCCTGCCGGACAAGGTGAACGTCAAGCGTTGAAACAGGCTCCTGCAACAGCCGCCCCGCACTTCGAGATCAAGCGTGGTCCTGTGGTTAACGCCAACCCACAGGGGAGTGTTTTGTAGGTTAGGCTTCAGCCTGACGGCTTTTCTGACGATGACCACTCCTTGCTAGCCTTGTCGGACGACCTACAGGGATGTAGGAAGTGCGCTAAGCCCGTAAGGAACGGGCAGCGCCAACCCACAAAACGCCAACCCACAAGGGAGGGGGTGCTTTTTTAGATTAGGCTATCATCTAGGTGCCCATTCTTGCCTAAAGACCCGCCTGCCAGCCCTGCTGCAGGCAGTTCAGTTTCATCTCTCCCTGCTGGTCATTGAGTCCCGGGGCCCTAGAGAGAAAGATCATTATCCTGGTTCCTGCCAGCCCT
>JBLHND010000032.1:0-27553 GCA_047622605.1 Motiliproteus sp.
ACTCGAACACGCAAGGTCTTGGTGCATTCCATATACTAAAGTATAGCTCACTGATTAAGGGATGCTTCGCATCCCGCGCTATCCATCCCCGCACTAGAAGTACGGGGCTTTCCGCGCATTCTGGTAAGTGCCGCGCCACGCCGACCACTTTTCCGGCCTTAACATCGTCAGGCTGAAGCCTAACCTACAAATAAACACTCCCCTGTGGGTTAGCTCTTTGGACTTGGGTTAGAGGAGGCTGTCACGCTGCAGAGGCAAAAACACATGCACTTTCAAACCGCCTAGGTCAGAACGGCACAGATCAAAGCGCCCTTCATATTGGCGCACGATTTCGGTAACGATACTCAAGCCCAGCCCATGGCCAGAGGTGCTCTCATCCAAGCGTACGCCGCGATCAAGCAGGTGCTGACGTTGCGCAGGTTCTATTCCGGGCCCGTCATCTTCGATGCAGAGCTCCAAGCAGTGTTCGTCCATCGTGCCTCGCACCTGAACCTGGGATACCGCCCATTTACAGGCGTTATCGAGCAGATTGCCCAGCAACTCCACCAAATCGTCGCGTTCGCCCGGAAAGTAGGTCTCAGTTTGCAGGTAGGTTTGGATCGTTAATTCCTTATCCCGATGGATCGCCTGCAGGGTGCGCTGCAGTTTTTCAAGCTCCTGGTGGATGTAGATACGTCGGCCGGGCAGCGCGGAACCGCATATTCTGGCACGCGTCAGTTCGCGCTCCATCAGGGAGCGCAACTTGAGGGATTGCTGGCGCAGTGCGGCAGCGCATTCAGGATCCAGTAGCTGCAGTTTTTCTATCTGGCGATCGATGACCGTCAGAGGGTTTTTTGCGGCGTGCGCAAGATTACCTACGGCATTGCGGGAACGTTGTAGTCGCAACTCCATACTTTGAACCAGATAGTTGATCTCATTCACCAGCGGTTTTACTTCGCTGACGGAGGCTTCCGGTAACTGGCGTATTCCGCCTTGCTTAAGCTGGACGATATCAGCCGCAACCCGACGCAAGGCGGACAGGCCACCGCGGATGATCAGCCGCTGTGCCGCCAGTAACACCAGCAGAAAGAGGAGACCCAACGCAACGGTGATGCTGCTGAGTCGGGTAAGCTGCTCCGTGATCGAGGATATATCCTCGGCAACCACAATATTCAGACTATGCCCCTGCTTTTCGAACATCTCTTCGCGAACCATCCAGGGATTGCCGCGCTGTATCAGGGTGCTGACCCGGTTCTGGCCGGTGGCGAGTGCAGAGGGATTCGTGGGAATATGTTCATCCCATAATGAGCGCGAATAGATCCAGGGCCCCGAATCGATGCGGTATTGATAATAATGTCCCGACAGCGGCCGCAGGTACGTTGGCGACAGTTGATGATCGTCTATTTTATGGGTCTGTTGTTTACCAGGCTCCAGCCCCTTAAGCAGCAAAAAGCTTTCACTGGCGAGCCGGGTTGCCGCGAAATCATGCACCAGCTGACGTAAAAACCAGCCCTGCAATAACAACAGCAGCACAAAAACACTCACCGTCAGCAGAATCGACGGCAGGCTCAGCCGGGTCTGTATTGACCTCAATGGAAGTCCGGCTGCAGGTTGTTCAGTGCGTAGCCCTGTCCGCGACGCGTAGTGATTCTGTCGTGACCGATCTTTTTGCGTAGCATTTTGACATAAGCTTCGATGACGTTGCTGTCGTTATCGGTTCCCTCATCGTAGAGGTGTTCAAACAACTGCAGTTTGGACAGCACGCGCCCGGGATTGTGCATAAAATAGCGCAGCAGACGATATTCGCGCGCGGTCAGCTGCTGTTCGTCTTGACCCTCCACGCGAACGGTTTGGGTTTTTTCGTTCAGCTCCAGCCCGCAGGTGGCCAGCGGTGCCACCGGCAGGCGATTGGCGCGTCGCAACACGGCGGTTATTCGAGCCAGTAGTTCTTCGGTATGGAAGGGTTTGCACAGGTAGTCATCAGCACCGGCCTCAAAACCATCTACCCGTTGCTGCCAGGCCGAACGTGCTGTGAGCACCAGCGTCGGAATATTATTCCCGGCGCGACGCCAGTTGGTCAGCACCTCTATGCCCGGGCGATCCGGCAGGCCCAGATCCAGCACGGCCAAGTCATAAATCGGCTCCAGCCCCAACGCTTCTCCATCGATACCATTGTCGGCGATGTCTGTCGCATAACCGCTGCGCTCGAGTTCTGTTTTCAAATCAGGCCCTAAAGCCGAGTCATCTTCAACGAGGAGAATCCGCATCTAAACGTCCATTGTTATACTCGGAAGCTAAGGTCCCATCACGGGCATCAATATACAGGGTACGCACCACACCATCGGCACCCAGCATCTCGATCTGGTATATCAGTAAGGGGTTGTTTTTTAGCAACATAGCATCCAATATCTGCCCGTCAGCTAAGCTGTGAGTACGGGCGACGATATCGGCCATCGGCAGGATGCTGTTTTTGTCTACTAATGTTCGGCAGGCTTTGGCATCCAGCATTTCGTAACTTTCAATCGCCATAACACTGGAGGCCGATAGCGACCAGAGCAACAACGGCACCAAGCCCAAGCGTCGATTCAACATAGCCATACCTCACTGACTTTATTCTATAGTCATACATCGCTGACTTTGTTCTAAGGTTGTCCTTAATTGCCACCGCGGTCAAGACGGTCAGGCCGTGCAGAGCCAGTGCAACGTCTGTCTTTGCTTGTGGATTCTTGACTGTCGCGCCGGGGCAGCGAGGGGGCTTACGGACAACGTCTGTTGCTCGACCGGATCTGCCCCCCCTGTTATTAAGGCCGCCCTCGTACTCGGTGGCAGAGATTAGCATTGACGCTCAGCGATCCCCATAATACCTTCCTTAGGATGATTAAGCATGGTGAAGGCTTCGGTATTCAGGCAATGCGCCTGGGCCGCATAGCCCTGGGTCGCATCAACCGAGGCCGGTGCGCCCATGTAAGTTCGCTCTACGGAATGCAGCGGCAGCATCTCGTTAAAACCCACGCGTTTGCTAGCCTCCCCAGCATCCGCGACGCCAAAATTCATAATGCCCTCACGTGGGTGGGACATCTGTTCGCTGTCATACGTGGTCGCGGCCATAAGGCTGGAGGTAAAGAGTGCAGAGGCGATAAGAGTGGTCTTAATAAGTGTTTTCATTTTCTGATCCTCGTCCGTTGTTTGAGTACAGGATCAGATTAATCGCCCAGACTGAAAACAAGCTGAAATAATGCCCTAAAAACGAAACTATAGTGTTTAATCCCGGCGCGGGCCTTCCGCGCGGACCCACAGGTTCTCGATCGGCGGTGGCCAGATTTATGTAACCACGACAGGTCGGGGTAGCGGTGCGCTCACAGAAAAGGCCTCCATCATTGCTGATGGAGGCCTTTTATTGGTCTATGTACTTCGAGCGGCGTTTTGGTAGCGGCGCTAACCTGGAAGGCTAGAGACGCGCCTCTCCGGCTTCTGAGCCATAATTGAACGCCAGGTTTGCGATTAACATCGCCATGCCGGCTAATACCGAGCCGACACCCAGATAGACCCAGAACTCCGTTAAAAAGGAACTATGCGCGCCATGGCGGCCCATAGAGGGCGAGAGCAGAAACATCATAAACCAAGAGAATGAGTAGGTGCCTCCCAGGCTAATTAAGATCGCGGCCACTTTTTTCCGTGATGCGGACAACGACGACAGGGCAACAACGAGTATCAGGGTCATCGAAAAGGCGGCGACGCCTAGCGCGTGAAAGTGAGCACGCTGTACATAGCGCCATATTTTGGAGGTACTCTTAGCATCATGCAGCTGCGGAAATGCTGAAACGCCCTGACTAATCATATCCTTAAATGCATCTTCATTAACGCCAAAGCCGACCCCCAGAGCAATACCAAATAACATAATACTGATGCAGATAAGAACACCGATACGGACCGGTTCGAAATTTTGAGACATGTTGTGCTCCTTCAATAAACCTGGATGATGCTGCAAAGCAGCAATCGTACCGCGGTTATATTAAGGAAGTGTTAACGCCGGGGGCACCCACAGGCGTGCGTCAGAGTCTGAGCGGCCGCCTGAACTCTGGTTGGGGTTAATTGAGGGTTAATTGAGGGTTACGCGACCCCTAGGGTCGGCTGGATAGGGGTTACTGCCGAGTCTTTCGATCAAGCACTGATCAGGAAAGCTCATCGGCGAATTGATGATTGACGTCCCTATGCTTGGCTTCATCATTGCGTACCGCCAGGACCACATCCCTCAAGCGGGCATCAGCAGCCAACCCCCAGTAGTCGATGGCGATTTGCGGCGCAGCGACGTTTTCGCAGACACCATTATCGATATTGGCGAGGTATTCGGTGTAACTGTACACCGCTTCTTCCTCGAAGTAGCCGACGATACGGTGCGCGGTTCTGGGTGAGCAGAAATAGACCATAAAGAAAAAGTTATAGAAGATGCCCTGCGCCATCAGGATCAGCAAGCGCTCGAATCTTGATGGATTGGCAATCTGCACAAAGGTCATCAGGTGCATCCTCTCGTTTTCCGCCTCATCGAGTAGCGTCCGGATCCAGCCGTTATCGCTCTCCATTCGGCGCAGGGAGCGCAAATGCTGAAGAGTCCCGGCCACCATGCCTGGAACTCCCGCAACTGTTTCCAGAACGACAGCACGATGCCCGTAGCGCTTGGCAAAAAACGTATCTGCAAAAAAGCGCATGAATTTCGTGAACGCGAAGGCCAATCGATCCGAGGTGCCGACCGGCGTACGGTGCTTTGCAGGCGGAGTCTGTGTTTGCATATCTATCCCAATGATTGAGTGGTTGCAGAGTGCGGTAATGTCAGCCCAGAACTCTAACTGCGCCCTGAGACCTTTGCATTATATTTCTGGGTAAACAGTGGCCAGAGGCCTGTAACACCCAAAAAGCAGCACCCAGAACAGCAGTATCTGTACGCCTCAGACTGCGTTGCGTAAAACGGTATCTTTTGCCAAAAAAGTCTTACAACTTGGTCATATAACAACCTAAGCCGACTAAACTTCAGGTATCAGAACGTATCTTTAAAACCAAGCGAGGGTCAGAAACCATGCTTACCTATGAAGATTGCTGTGATCTATGCGAGTTCACAGAAGAGGAAATTGCTGCGATCGCAGAGCATCAACATCTGCAAAGAATCCAAGCCTTAGCGACTGCAGAATACTTAGTCCATACAGAAGGAGGCGAACGGATGATTCGGCAAATGATTATCGACGATATCCGCAGTGCGCATTCATTCGGGAATGTTCAGCACGAAAAGGAGTTGAAACAGGTGTTGTTGTACTTTCTGCACACCCATCCCCGCCATGCTTGCAAGCCTAGAACCTAGAACCTAGCCCCGAAGAGACCACGTTGACCGGCTTTTGGTGAGCTACCCCGTACTGCTAGTGCGGGGAGGATTACTTGAAGCAGATCGCTATTGATCCAAGAGCCTCTCAAGTTGTTCTATGGGCATGGGCTTGCTGAAAAAATATCCTTGATAAAACATACAGCCCAGATGCTTCAAAAGAATAAGCTGTGCTTCAGTTTCTACGCCTTCGGCAATCACGTTCAGGTGGAAGTTCTTTGCCATGTCGACAATCGTTTGTACCATAACGACATCATTGTGATCTGAGGTCAGATCACGCACGAAGCTCTGGTCGATCTTGAGCTGATCCAGCGGTAGTTTCTTGAGATAAGACAGCGATGAATAGCCTGTACCGAAATCATCCATCGCCAAACGGACCTTCAGTGCTTTCAATGCATGCATCTTCGCGATCACCTCTGCCAGATCGTTTAACACCACGCTCTCGGTGAGTTCTATTTTCAAGCGTGACGGATCTAACTCATACAGGTACAGCAGATCCTTTAAGTTATCCACAAAGTCAGGCTGTTTGAATTGTTTTGCACTCACGTTAACGGCAAGCGTGAGATGGCGTGTGCGTTCGGATTTAGCCCATTCGGCCAGCTGTCGGCAAGCGGTATCCATCACCCAGCCGCCCACGTCAAGGATTAGTGAACTTTCTTCTGCTAAGGGAATGAACTGAGCGGGGGACACCATACCGCGTGTCGGATGGTGCCAACGCACCAACGCTTCGGCCCCAATGGTCTGATGATCGCTGTTTACCTGTATCTGATAATACAATTCCAATTGCTGTTCAGGCACCGCACGGCGCAAATCGGCTTCTAACAAGGTGTGCGTCACTACCGCGAGTTGCATCTCGGCATCAAAGACACGCACCGCATTGCGTCCAGCCCCTTTGGCACGGTACATGGCCATATCGGCATGCGTCAGCACGTCACTGGCAGTCACTCCATCTCCTTGATAGAGGCTCACGCCTATGCTGGCCGAGCTCAGGTATTGCATGCCATTGAGCCGGTAAGGCTCGATGAGCGTGACCCGGATTTTTTCGGCGATGAGGGTAACTTTTTGCGTAGCCTGTTCGACCTGGTCATCAACCTCTTCCAGCAACACCACAAAGTCATCACCCCCAAACCGGGCAACAGTACCCACTTCGCCTAAACAAGACCGAATACGCCGGGCCACCTCTATCAGCAGCAAGTCACCGTATTCATGACTCAGGGTATCGTTTAGTTTTTTAAAATCATCCAAGTCAACAAATAACACCGCGCCGTAGCGTCGGCTTTTTACTGAGGTTAGTAGCGATGATTTAAGAGTATCGACCAGCAGGCGGCGGTTGGGCAACTGAGTCAGGGTGTCGAAGAAGGCCAGGTTGTGGATTTCAGTTGCGGCGGCCTTTTGTTCGGTGATGTCGACAATGATGCTGAATAACATAGGACGATCCGCTGTTTCAATGGGCGTCGAACGCACTTCCACATCTCGGACCTCCCCTGACGCCAAACGGTGCTGAAAGATGAAATGACCCCGTTGTTGGTGCAAGGCCAACTGCATTTCTTCGGTGAGATGCTTCGGTGACAGCGTGTTTATTTCGCTGATATTCATGCCTATCAACTGTTCAATACGATGGCCGTAATAGTCTGATGCCGCTATATTGGCATCCTCTATCCGCCCAGCCTCAGGATTGATAAGCAGCATGACCGAGGTATTTCTTTCGAAGAAGGAATGGAAACGTTGCTCACTTCTGATGAGTTTCTCCGTAGCCTGGAGCTTTTCGATCGCAATACTCGCCAGTCTGGCAGACTGTTCGATGAGGTCAATGTCATCAGTGTCTGGCGTATGCGCGTGGCGGTGATAGATGGCAAAGGTACCCAGCACCTTTTGCGTCGATGAACGTATAGGCTGTGACCAGCAGGAGCCCAGCTTCGCGCGTGCGGCCAGCTCCTTATAAGGTGTCCAATAAGGGTGTGACTGTATATCTTCGGCAATCACCCGCTCACCGGTGAACGCGGCCGTGCCACAGGAACCTACGCCCACTCCGATTTCAACACCATTAACGGCGGCATTATAAAAATCAGGCAGACTAGGCGCCGCGCCTGTTAAGAGATGTTTGCCCTGGTCATCAAGCAGCAAAATAGTACACAGCGCCCCCGGAGTGATATTCTCAACACTCAAGACAATGGTATTTAAGACGTTGCTAAGCGGTTCATCGCTTGCCAACAGCTCCAGAATGTGGGTACGAAATTGACCCATCTGCTCTGCTTGCTTGCGCTCGATGAGGCTTGACCTCTCACGCCCGAACACCCAGGCCCAGCCAAGCAAACCTATCAGCCAAGTTACTCCGTGGGTCAATAATAATTCGTGGACTCGCTTTAACTGCAGATCCCTGAAGGGCTGCAATAGAATATAAGCGCCGAGACCGCCGCCTACACCACCTGCTTTGTAACCCTGGGATGCATGGCATTTGAGGCAGCCCTCAGTAACGGGCAACGGCTTCATCAAGCGCAGATAGGTTTTATCACCAATGTCGGCAATCTCCAGCATCTCCTGGGCGCCTTGTTCGAAACTTTTCAGTGCCTTGATTTCCCAGGCATCCGGCTTGTTGCCGGGGTTTAGCAACCTCAGGCTGGTAACGTGACCCAAGTCCTCCTTGCTGCCATTAAAATCCCCCTGCACTTCTCTCATCACAAATGCAGGATTCATCAGTGTCAGTCTCATACCCGTGCTGGTGACAACGTCAGAGTCTGGCACCTGCAGGTAGGGGTTGGGGGGCGTGTGGACCGAGGGCTGGACATAGACGCCGCCGTGGGACGCGACCCAGCCACGCAAGCCAATATCTTTGGCAAGGCTTGCGCGTGCGAAAGATACGGCATTGTTGAGCGTGAAATATTCAAGCTGCTGCTGGTTCCATAGCCAGGAGCTACCCACCAAGACAGTCCATCCGACCAGAATGTAGAGGTATTTACGTAGCATGCGGGTGTTGGCTGCTCATCATGGTAAATCTGTCCATTAATTAACGACTCGCAACTGACTAAGCAGGCTGCTACAGAATCTGACAATCCCGTTCCAGGTAAATAAAACGCCTGTAGACAAGACTGCTTGTCTTAATTCCTGCTAAAAATTCCGAAAAATACACGCATCCTTACTACGTCAAATATAAGCATCCCAGTGGTGTTGCGGATAGGCCAATCTGCTTGATTGGTGCGTCAGTTTTAACCGTGGTGTAAACCAGTACGTTTAATACCATGATATTGCCTAATTTAATACCACCATCGCGCGTTAGCCCCTCCCTTCACTTCCCCTCACCTCCCATCAACACTCGATCCACAAACTTTCTCAACAACCCGTTCGACTCCGGCGTTTCCACTGCGTTATCAAGCACCTGTTGCAGATGATCGTCACCGTCGGTGTATTGGTCTTTAAAAATAGTGAGGCGTTTAACGAGTATGGCTTTAGAGACTTCAGGATGAAATTGAGTGGTCCAGAAAGGGGCGGTGTCGACTTTAAAGGCGTGGTTACAGGCATCGGTATAGGCCAACGCCGTGCAGCCCTGGGGCACCGCGCTGGCGCGTTCCCTATGTACGGAGACCGCCATAAAACCGTCTGGGACATCTCTATACAGCGGATCGCTGCGCGCTTCGTTGGTCAGGGAGATGGGCAGGGTGCCCATCTCGAACTGCTGCGCATCGCGGATAATTTCGACACCCAGCGCCTGGGCTGCCAGCTGATGCCCGAAGCAGGAGGCGAAGACCGGCAAGCGGATCGCGATGCAGTGGCGCAGCAGTGCTTGGGCGGGGCCTACGAAGGGATAGTTGGCGGCGTCCATCACACTGGCTTCACTGGAACCGCCGACGTACAGGGCATCGAAACCCTGAACCACCTCGGTGCCAAACACCCGGGTATCGAACAGGTTCAGCACCTGGAACTGGCTCACCGGCAAGCCGCTGAACCGGGCAAAGCTGTGCAGCTCTTCGTGGCGCGTCGCCGTGTCGTTTCGAATCTGCAGCAGCAGAATCCGCAGCTCGGAGCGCACCGGGACGCGGCGAGCAGCGCTATCCTCAGGGGTCATACTCAGTCTCCATCCTGGAAGGCTGGCAAAGAAACGGCTGACCCTGGCAGTCCGGCTAAGGACCCATAGAAGGGGCTCAGGGTCAGCCGTCCAGGGCTCAGTCCTCGCCGCTATTGCGCGCCAGCTGTTTACGCAGGGTCGGAGGCAGGCCTCGCAGGGTCAGGGTATCGGTCGCGGCATCATAGAGTACCTGCTCACCCAGCAACGCATCGGAGAAGCTCAGACTCAAGCCTTTCATCGAACCGCTGTAACGCACAAACCGCTGCAGTCCACGCTTGTCAGCATGGATCTCGTTGCCCAGCTCGTTCCCTGGCGTTGCGGCCTGCTCGCCGACGTAGTTGTAAAACTTGTCCGGGTCGGCGGTATCGATCACACAGGAGAGTTCCTTGAGCTGGACCCGCTCGCCGGAATCGACCCGCTCCTGACAATACTCATAGGCGCGCTGCTTGGTATCCGAGGTCTCTTTGACCGGCAGTTGCTCGGTGTTGCAGTAATCGTTAAAGACCTTAAGCAGGGTCTGAGTTTGCTCTTTGGAATCACTCTCTTCGGTCGCGCCCAGGCAGTTACGAAAGGCATCATTGATCCCCTTGCCTGTCCTGGAACGCACCAGCGATAGATACTGCTGGGCATCGGCACGCTGCCACTGCTGCAGGTCGATGCGGGCGCCGAGCTGTACCTTGCCGACATCCAGGTGCTGGGAATCGGTGAGTTCCAGCTGCTCATCGATAACAATCGCCGGGCTGCTGCTCAGGAGTAACACCAGCAACTGCTCGGCCTCGAGCACCTGCATTTTGGCGACCAGCAGGTAGCCATCGACCGCTTCGGCCTGCTGATCCAGCTCCGCCTTGAAACGTTCGGCCAGCTGACGACTGAGCTGGGCAAAATCGACCTCATCACTCAGACAAGCCTTTAACCAGTGACTGAACGGGTAGCTCTGGGTATTCGCCTCAAAGCCGCCATAGATCTTGCCCGAACGATTGTTATAGCTGGCGCTCAGCTTGCCGATCAGCGTCTCAACCGAGTCTGTGATCGGCAGCACCGTCAGCCGGGGCGATAGCTGTACCGGCTCGCCCTCTGGTTTGTTGAGGTAATGCACAATCGCCTGAGTTACCGCCATCTTTTTTCTCCAAAGGGCACCTGAGTATCCTGATTAAAATCGGCAGCCATTATGACAGAGGCCGGAGTTCTATTGTAGGTGGCCGTATGGTGCTCCGCATGGACGGCACGCCCCACAGGGACGTGGGAAGTACGCTAAGCCGGTCGGGAACGGGCAGCGCCGACCTACAGGGGTAGGTTTTGTAGGTCGGGCTTTAGTTTGATTGTCGCGTATCCGCAATAAACCGCAGTGCTGAGACAGCTTCAGGTGGCTCCCTTGGCTTACCCTATCAGACCTACGAGGTTCCGACTGAGTATCGAATCACACATCGGTAATCACCTATCAGGAATCACCTATCAGGAATCATCATGAACAGATCTGCGCCACTGGATTTAAAGCAGTTTAGAGCATCCAAGCATGACCACTATCTTTGTCAGGTCAAAACGGTTGCCTGGCTAAACCCTACTGTCGTTCAGGTGCACCTCGTCGCGCCGTTGGATTTCCCCCAGTATCAGGCCGGGCAGTACATTGAAGTCGTCTTGGCTGATGGCACATCCCGGCCCTTCTCTATCGCTAATTTTAATCCTGACTACCGCTACCTCGAACTTCATATCGAAGCGAACCCGGGCAGCCAGACCACCCGCGCTATCCTCGACCAGCTCAGGGACACGCAACAGATCACGGTGAAAAGTGCCAAGGGAGATGTCTGCCTTACATCGCCGGCAAGCCCGCAGGTTTTTCTCGCGGCTGGCAGCGGTTTCTCACAGATCAAGGCGCTGATACAGCAGCTTATCGCCTGCCAGCCACAGGGCTCGACACAGACGCCGCTCTCGACTGACTGTTACCTGCTGTGGGGCACGGAGACGCCTGAACAACGCTATATGATCGATCTGATCAGAGTATGGCTGAGCCTGTACCCTACTCTCAATTACCGTCCTCTAAGCTGGCAGCAGGGTCAGCGCTGGGAATCCGCACTCGCCCCGCTGATGGACCGTCTCGTCGACGCTCAATTCTATCTGTGCGGCTCACCCAACCGGGTCTATACGGCCCTGGACTTTCTGGAGCTACAGGGCATTGACGAGACCCAGATGCACTCGGATGTCTTGAGTTACGCGCCTCGGCCGCTCAGGCAACACCGGGGCTAGGATGGGTTGTTTTGTGGATTATGTTTTTTTGTGGGCTAGCCGTAAAGTGCTCCTGCATGGACGGCACTAACTACGTCCCTGTAGCGCGGGCTTCAGCCTGACAACAGCGACGCCTTGCTACCCCTAATCAGCAAACACCACCGTACGATGACCGTGCAGAGACACGCGTTTTTCGATGTGGTAACGCACGGCCCGCGTCAGGGTCAGGGCTTCGACATGCTGGCCTTTAGCCACCAGATCTTCGGGGTAATGGCTGTGATCCACCGCTTGGACACCCTGAGTGATGATAGGCCCCTCATCGAGGTCACTGTTGACATAATGGGCGGTGGCTCCCACCAGCTTGACCCCTTTGGTCCAGGCCTGGTGGTAGGGTTTAGCGCCTTTAAAGCCAGGTAATAAGGAGTGATGGATATTGATCGCTCGACCACTCAGCTTCTTGCACAGGCTGTCGGACAACACCTGCATGTAGCGCGCCAGTACTACCAGCTCGCAGTCGTGCTCCTGGATCAGCGCCCAGACCTTGGCTTCTTGCTCAGGCTTGGTCTCGGCGCTGACCGGCAGATGGTAATAGGGGATACCGTGCCAATCCGCTAAGTGCTTCAGGTCGGCATGATTGGAGATAATCAGGGGGATCTCTATATCCAATGCCCCGGTTCGGTAATTATAGAGCAGATCATTGAGACAGTGCGCATACTTGGAGACCATCACCGCCACCCGGGGCTTACTCTGAGGCGCCTTGAGCTGCCATTGCATCCCGAACTCCTTGGCGCGCGGGGCAAACTCGGCATTAAACTGTTCGGGATCGAAGTCATCATCGAGCGGATAGAACTCCACCCGCAGACTGAAATGGTCCACTTCCTGATCGTCGAAGGACTGAATCTCACCGACATAGTGCTGGCTCTCTGCCAGAAAGCGGGTGATCACATCGACGGTGCCTAGTCTACTGGGGCAGTTTGCCGTCAGTATCCAAAAATTCTTTTTACGTTTCATCATAGCTCCTGAGTGCTAAATGCGCTGCTGCTACTGATAATGAAGACAGACAGATCCCACCCCGGTCAGGCGACCGGGGCGGGGTCACTCAGCCGCGAACCACAAGGCCGTATTCGGCACTGGCATCCTGCAACCAAAGCCAGATATAGTCGGCAAAACTACGCCGAATCACCAGCTCCCAGCTCTCGGGTCCAGTGCGCCGGATCACGGCCTGCGCCTTGGCAAAGGTGGTCGAGACCACCTTGCCGACCGGGAACTGGCTCGCGTGAAAGTCGTAGCCGGTGCTTTTCTTCAGCACATTGACCGCATCCTTACCGGTGAGCATCAGTACGGTCTGACCGCCGGAGACATTGACGATGGCAACGTGGCCGTCGATCTGGTCTCGCAGCCGCGCTTCCAGGCTGAAGGCCTCCTTGCCCGGTACGATCAGCAGCCACTCATCGGGGGAGATCCAACGGGCCGACGCCTCGCCGGCCTCCGCGCTCTGCAGCGGTTCGGGCAGCGCGAAGCCCATCACCTCGGCAAAGCCGTTGACGAAGGCGCTGCTCTCTAAAGATCCCCGGAGTACCAGATGGCCCAGCTGCTGCAGTTCCTGCACCTGGATACCGCCTTCGGTCGGACCCTTGCTGGCCATAGAGGCCAGATCTGCATGCTGGAGCGGACTCTCCGCTCGGGGTCCCTGCTGCCCCGGCAGCTGATCCAGCTGGGCACTCACAGGCTTGGAGGCGGTTTGTTGTTCGATCACTGTCAGCTCAGACATGTTGACGCTCTCCTTTGGGATCCAAAAAGACGGGACTACAAATTTCGGCTTCGATCACGCTGCCATCGGGCTGTGGGTAGTACACGGTCTCGCCCATACGTTCATGGCCTCCGCGGATAAAGCCCATCGCGATACTGTGGTTCAGGGTGGCGCTGTAGTAACTGGATGTCACATGTCCCAGCATGGTCATCGGGATCGGCTGCTTAGGATCCGCGACGGCCTGAGCCCCTTCAGGAATAACGGTCTGGGGATTCTTGGTTTTCAGTCCCACCATCTGCTTACGATTGGCCTTATTACAATCTTCCCGCGCCATCCCACGCTTGCCAACATAGCTGAACGGCTTCTGGTTAGACACACACCAGCTCATGCCCAGGTCTATCGGGGTCACCGAGCCGTCCGTATCTTGTCCGGCGATAATAAAGCCCTTCTCTGCCCGCAACACGTGCATGCTCTCCGTACCGTAGGGCGTCAGGTTGTACTTGGCTCCCACCTCGAACAACTTCTCCCAGACGTGCATGCCATAGTTGGCCTGCACGTTGACCTCGAAAGAGAGTTCACCGGTAAAGGAGATTCGGAACACCCGTGCCGGGACACCCGCCACCGTACCTGCGTGCCAGTCCATAAATTTGAAGTTGTCACGGCTCAGATCGATATCGTCGGTCAGCTCGGCCAGCAGCTTACGGCTATTCGGACCCGAGACGGTCAGCGTCGACCAGTGATCGGTCACACTGTTGAAATACACCTCCATATCCGGCCACTCAGTCTGGTGATAGAGTTCCAGCCATTCCAGTACCCTGGCCGCGCCACCGGTGGTGGTGGTCATCACGAAATGCTGATCCGCTAGGCACGCCGTCACGCCATCGTCGAACACCATACCATCTTCACCGCACATCAGACCGTAGCGACATTTACCGACCGCCAGCTTGGCCCAGGCGTTGGAATAGATCCGTCCCAAAAATTCGCGAGCATCTTTACCCTGGATGTCGATCTTCCCAAGAGTAGAGGCATCCAGGATACCGGCGCTGTCACGCACCGCCTTACACTCTCGATTGAGAGAATCCTGCATCGACTCGCCCGGCTGAGGGAAATACCAGGGGCGCTTCCACTGACCCACATCCTCGAACATGGCGCCCTGCTCCACATGCCAGCGGTGCATGGCGCTGTAGCGTTTGGGGTCGAACAGCTCACCACAGTGACGGCCGGCAATAGCGCCGAACGTAATCGGGGTGTAGTTGGGGCGGAAGATGGTCGTGCCCGTCTCCGGGATCGTCTTGTTCATCGACCTAGCGGCGATTGCCATGCCGTTAATATTACCCAGCTTGCCCTGATCGGTACCGAAACCCATCGCGGTATAACGCTTGACGTGCTCGATTGATTCGAAGCCTTCACGGGTCGCAAGCTCTATGCCTGCGGCCGTCACATCGGTCTGATAGTCGACAAACTGCTTGGGTGCCCGGCTGATCGGCTTGGTATGAGGCACAATAAACAGGGTCATCACCGGCTCTTCGGACGCCTCGGTGGTGGTCGCGGTAGCCATCAGTTCATCGGAGTGCACTCCGAAACCCGCGTTAGCTGCGGCGACGGCACCGCTATGGGCGCCCTCGTTCAGACAATCACTGAGACGATAGCTGCCGTTAATGGCGCCGGCGGTCAGTTGCTTCTGCACCGTCTTGCCGGGAACAAAGGCCTGAACATCATCGCGCCACTCGGGACGACTACCGGTATGGCAGGACAGATGTACCGCAGGGCTCCATCCACCAGCACTGGCCATCGTATCGCAGCTCAGTTTGCGGACATCGCCGGTAACCCGGTCACCCTGGGCATCGATCGAGGCGACCATCACCGCAGACACCCGCTTAGAACCTTTCACCTCGATCACCGCAGAGCCCTTGATCACCTGGATGCCCAGCTTCTGGGCGGTCAGCACACACTGACCCACAGGGGCTGGACGGGTATCGACGATGGCCACCACCTTGCGACCAGCCTGGTGCCAGTCAAACGCGGCCTTGTAGCCCTGATCGCTGGTCGTCATCAACACCAGCTCTTCGCCGGGAACGACGGCATAACGCTTGATATAGTTCGATATTGCCGAGGCCAGCATACAGCCAGGTACATCGTTATTGGCGTACACCAGCGGCCGTTCGATCGCACCGGTCGCCAGTACCACCCAGCCTGCCCGAACCCGATGCATACGCTGGCGAACCTGGCCCTTAGGCGCCAGATCCGAGAGGTGATCGGTGCGACGCTCATGAATCGTCAGGAAATTGTGATCATGGTAGCCGTTGACCGTCGAGCGGGTCAGCAACATCACGTTGTCCATGCCTTGCAATTCTTCGACGACCGCACGCACCCAGTCGAATGCCGGCTGTCCATTGATGCTCTCATCGCTGTGCAGCAGCATGCCGCCAAATTCGGCCTGCTCGTCGGCCAGGATCACCCGGGCACCGGTGCGGGCCGCGCTCAACGCCGCCGACAGTCCGGCAGCACCGGCCCCCACCACCATCACATCGGTGTGCTGATGCATATGGTCGTAGGTATCAGGGTCATTTTCGGTCGGAGAACGACCCATGCCGGCAGCCTTACGAATAAATTTTTCGTAGGTGCTCCACAGGGACTCCGGGTACATAAAGGTCTTGTAGTAGAACCCCGGCGGCATCATCCGTCCACCGACCTTGCCGAGATAACTCATCATGTCATTGTCGGTGCTGGGCCAGCCATTGGTCGACTTAGCCACCAGGCCGTCGAACAACTCCTGCTGAGTCGCTCGAACGTTAGGCACCTGAGTCGCCTCGGTCGCACCCAGCTGCAATACCGCATTGGGCTCGTCGGCACCGGCGGCGATAATGCCCCGCGGACGACTGTACTTAAAACTGCGGGCTATAACGTCGACACCGTTGGCCAGCAACGCGGCTGCCAGAGTATCGCCCTGGAAACCCGGATACTGGGTGCCGTTATACGCAAAGCTCACCGGCTTGGAACGATCGATTCGCCCACCGGCCTGAAGACGGTTTGGTTGGGTCAGGCTGTTGTTATGCATAAGAGGCGCCTCATTGATCAGCCGTGGCTAAAACACTGGGCTTAGTGCCCATCTTGTAGGTTTCTTTGATCTCGTAGGTCTGGGTATCGCGCGTGATGTTAAAAAACTTGCGACAGCCGGTGCCGTGCACCCAGAGTTCGTGGTGAATGCCACGGGGGTTTTCACGGAAGTAGAGGTACTCGCCCCACTCTTTATCCGTACAGTTCTCGGGTTCCTGCGGGCGGGCGAGATGGGCCTGGCCTTTGGCGTGAAACTCTTCCTCTTCGCGATGTTCTTCGCAGTAAGGGCAATAGATATAAAACATCGAATTCTCCTCGGATCAGTGGGCTACGCCTGCGGCGCCGTGTTCATCGATAAGCGAGCCGTCGTAGAAACGGAACATGGAGAACGGCTTCGCCAGCGGGTGCGCCTCACCTTTGGCCAGGGTTGCGGCAAAGACATGGCCTGAACCCGGCGTGGCCTTGAAACCACCGGTTCCCCAACCGCAGTTGAAGAACAGGTTCTCCACGGGGGTTGCCGAGATAATCGGACAGGCATCAGGACAGGTATCGACGATCCCGCCCCATTGACGGTTCATCCGCACTCGACTGAAGATCGGGAACATCTCGACGATCGCCTGCACCGTGTGCTCGACGGTGTGGTAGGCCCCGCGCTGGCCGTAGCCGTTATAACCGTCGATGCCGGCACCGATCACCAGATCGCCCTTATCGGACTGAGACACATACCCGTGCACGTGGTTGGACATCACCACCGTATCCAGGATGGGCTTGATGGGTTCTGATACCAGCGCCTGCAGCGGATGGGATTCCAACGGCAGGCTAAAACCGGCCATCTTCGCCAACACGCTGGAATTACCCGCCACCACACAACCGATACGATCGGCCTTGATGGTGCCGTGCTGTTTGGTCTCGACACCGATGGCGGCACCGTCCTCCATCAAGATATCCACTACTTCACACTGCTGAATCAGATCGACTCCCAGCTGGTCGGCGGCACGGGCATAGCCCCAGGCCACCGCATCATGACGCGCCACACCGGCACGCGGTTGCCAGGATGCACCCATCACCGGATAACGGGCATTCCCCGAGCAATCGAGAATAGGAACGATCTCTGAGACCTGCTGGGCATCCAGCACTTCGCCATCGATGCCGTTCAGGCGGTTAGCATTCACCCGGCGTTCTATATCACGCATATCCTGAAGGGTGTGGCCCAGATTGAGTACCCCACGCTGGGAGAACATGACGTTATAGTTCAGGTCCTGTGACAGGCCTTCCCAAAGCTTCATGGCGTGCTCATACAGATGCGCCGCCTCATCCCACAGGTAGTTGGAGCGCACGATGGTAGTGTTACGTGCGGTGTTGCCGCCACCCAGATAGCCCTTCTCGAGCACCGCGATGTTGGTAATACCGTGTACCTTGGCCAGGTAATAGGCGGTCGCCAGACCATGGCCGCCGCCACCGACGATAATGACATCATATTTCTTCTTCGGTTTGGGATTACGCCACACCCGCTGCCAGTTTTCGTGGTGACTCAGGGCGTGTTTAAACAGCCCAAAACCTGAGTATTTATTCATCTTCTTCTCCCTCAATGGTCCATAACCCAAGCCTTAGAGATGGGGCATGACGTTGTTTCCGGTGGAGTCGCTCAACACTCGATAATGTTGACCGCCAGGCCGCCCCGAGATGTTTCTTTGTATTTATCCAGCATGTCGCGGCCGGTTTCCTTCATCGTGAGGATCACCTTATCCAGCGACACGAAGTGCTCACCGTCACCGCGTAGGGCCAGCGAGGCGGCATTAATCGCCTTAATAGAGCCCATCGCATTGCGCTCGATACAAGGCACCTGCACCAGCCCGCCGATGGGGTCACACGTCAACCCCAGGTTGTGCTCCATGCCGATCTCGGCCGCGTTTTCGACCTGAGCAGGTGTTCCGCCGGTGACCTCGGCCAGACCCGCCGCCGCCATGGCACAGGCCGATCCGACCTCGCCCTGACAGCCGACTTCGGCACCGGAGATAGAGGCATTTTCCTTGAACAGAATACCGATGGCCGCCGCCGTCAGCAGGAAGCGGATCACCCCCTCCTCACTGGAGTTGGGGCAGAAATGGACGTAGTAATGCAGTACTGCCGGAATAATGCCAGCAGCACCGTTGGTCGGTGCGGTGACCATACGACCGCCGGCCGCATTTTCCTCGTTCACCGCCAGGGCATAGAGATTGACCCAGTCCAACGCACCCAGTGACGGGGTGATCATATCCATTCGGGTCCGGTTATTCAGGTCCCTATACAGGGCCGCCGCCCGACGCTTAACCTTGAGTCCACCGGGCAGGATACCCTCGTTGCGGGTACCGCTCTTGACGCACTCTTTCATCACGCCCCAGAGTTGCAGTATCTCGGTGCGGATCTGCTCTTCAGAACGCCAGACATGCTCGTTCTCCATCATCACATCGGCGATGGACAGCCCGGTTTCCCGACAGATCTTCAGCAGTCCCGCACCGGTTCGAAACGGGTAGGGTAGCTTGGTGGTATCCTCGACGATCCGGTCAGCACCGGCCGCCGTCTCATCGACCACAAAACCGCCGCCGACCGAGTAGTAGATCCGCTCGCTGACAATCTCACCGGCAGCAGAAAACGCGGTAAAACTCATGCCGTTGGCATGAAAGGGTAGCGATTCTTTGCGGTGGTAGATCAGGTCGGTTTTTTCCTGGTAAGCGACGCTATGGTGACCGGCTAGGTTCAGCTGCCCGGTCTCGGTGATCACCTGGGTACGCGGCTGCACGATATCCGGATCGATGCTCTCGGGCAGATGACCTTCAAGACCCAGCAACACCGCCGGACCCGAACCGTGCCCTTTGCCGGTAGCACCCAGCGAGCCGTATAACTGGATATTAACCCGGGCAACCTGATCCAGGAGGCCCTCGCTTTGCAGCGCGGTCACAAAAATATGGGCGGCCTTCATCGGTCCCACGGTGTGGGAGCTGGATGGACCTATACCGACCTTCAGCATGTCAAACAAACTAATCGCCATAGCGAAGCCCCTTCTTATGCCACCCGGACAGGCCGGGCGGTCTTGTTATTCGAGATCGAGATGAGATCTGCGAACCCCTTTCGGGGCTCCGCATTGAGCACTGTCCTAGCCATAGGCAGGAAAATCGGCACACAAGACGCTGACTTTCTGCTTCACCGCGGCGATCGCCTGTTCGACAGCTGGGCTGTCTGTGCCAGAGGCTTGCATCACATCGAGGATATCGGCGATCCAACCGGTCAATTCACGGCACTGCGTCTCTTTCATGCCACGGGTGGTGATCACCGGTGACCCTATGCGCAGGCCTGAGGTAACGAAGGGTGACTGCGGATCGCCAGGCACGGCATTCTTATTGACGGTGATGCAGGCACGACCCAGGACCGCATCGGCATCCTTACCGGTCAGCCCCTGCTTGATCAGGCTGAGCAGGAACAGATGGTTCTCGGTACCGCCCGAGACGACGTCGTAGCCACGCTCGATAAACACCTCGGCCATGGCCTGGGCATTCTTGATCACCTGCGCCTGATAGGTCTTAAACTCAGGCTCCAGCGCTTCCTTAAACGCCACGGCCTTGGCCGCGATCACATGCATCAGCGGGCCACCCTGGCCGCCGGGGAACACGGCGGAGTTGAGTTTCTTCTCCAGCCCTTTTTCTTCAGAACCCGGATTGGACTTACAGAGGATCAAACCACCCCGAGGACCGCGCAGGGTCTTGTGGGTCGTGGTGGTCACGACATCGGCAAACGGCAGCGGATTCGGATACAGACCCGCCGCGACGAGACCCGCGACGTGGGCCATATCGACAAACAGGTACGCACCGACCTCATCCGCGATCTGGCGGAAGCGCGCCCAGTCGATGACCTGCGAATACGCCGAGAAGCCGGCCACGATCATCTTGGGTTGATGCTCGCGCGCCAAGGCGTCGACCTGGTCGTAATCGATTCTGCCGGTGGTCTCATTCAGACCATATTGAACCGCGTTGTAGAGCTTGCCGGAGAAGTTGACGTGCGAACCATGGGTCAGGTGACCGCCGTGGGCCAGGCTCATGCCCAACACCGTGTCGCCCGGCTTGACCAGCGCCAGATACACCGCCGCATTGGCCTGAGAACCCGAGTGCGGCTGGACGTTGGCATAATCGGCACCGAACAGCTCTTTGGCGCGATCGATCGCCAGCTGCTCGACCACATCGACATGCTCGCAGCCGCCGTAGTAACGCTTGCCAGGGTAACCTTCGGCGTACTTGTTGGTCAGCGAGGTCCCCTGAGCTTGCATCACCCGCGCGCTGGTGTAATTCTCGGAGGCGATCAGTTCGATGTGATCCTCCTGACGAACAGTCTCTTGCTGTATTGCGTTCCAGAGTGCCGGATCAAAGCTCTCGATAGTGTCGCTTTTACTGAACATTATTTTTATTCTCCCGTTCGAGCAGTGGTGCTGCCCCATTCCATAGATATATCCGAAAGTCCTGAAATAAGCGACCCTCACTCTTGATGGAGATATCATAAGGAGCCAAGCCGCAACGCGGCTGCCTGACAGCGCCCGATTCTTCCAATTTACGACAGCCACGGAATGAATACGACTCAAGCATTGCAGGACGACGGCGCTATCGTGCAAACTTGTTAAAACCTGTAAATGCGATGTAAACAGGCCTTGCGAACTGCTGTTTCTACAGGCAATTAATCAAAAAAACCAATCAAAAAACTAATAAAAAAGGACCCTAAAGCGGCGGGTCCCGACAAGGCACGCGACGATGCATACCAAGACCACCCCCCCCTGTGTCCAGATAGTTGTCGTCGATGATGACCAGATTACCCGCGAGTGTTTACGGAGCTACTTCGAAACGGAGGGCTACAGAGTATTCTGTGCCGCGAGCGCAGAGCAGGCAGAGGCTATAGTGCGCAGCGAAGCGATCGACGTGATCTTGCTGGACATCCGCCTGCCGGGTAAAGATGGCCTGACCCTCACCCGCGAACTGCGTGTTAACAGCGAGGTCGGCATCATCCTGGTGACCGGACGCCAAGACGACGTTGATCGTCTGATCGGGCTGGAATGCGGGGCAGATGACTATATCACCAAGCCCTTCAATCCCCGCGAGATCCTGGCTCGCACCAAGAACCTGGTACGCCGTGTCCGCCACTACAACAGCGCCAAACCCGGCAACCCCCTGCCCCAGAGTTTCAAGCAATTTGATCGCTGGACGCTGAACATCGACCGGCGCCAGTTGCTTGACGAACAACAGCAACCCACCCAGCTGACCGAGGGTGAATTCCAGCTGCTAACCTGCCTGATCAACCACGCCGGCCAGGTGATGAACCGGGAGCAGATTCTGGAGCAGATTCGTGACCGGGAATGGGTGCCCAGCGATCGCACCGTCGATGTTCTGGTCGGACGACTGCGGCGGAAGCTGAACGACGATCCTGCCAAGCCGACCCTGATCCTGACCGTGCACGGTGCCGGCTATCTGTTTACTCCGCGCCCCTCGAACAGGACGTGAACGCCAGCAGCCGTACCTTAGGCAGCATCCTCTGGCTGCTGGCCAGCTACTCTGGCGCAAGCCTGGGCCAAACCCTCAGCGCCTGTGGCCACCCTTACTATCCACCCGTGTCCTGGATTCAGGAGGGTAAGCTACGAGGGCTGGCACCCGCGGTCACTGAACGGTTATTCAACGAGCTGGGCTATAAGATCACCCTGGAGGCCGACAGTAACTGGAAGCGCTGCTTACGCCGGGTCGAACAGGGCAAGGTCGATATCGTCGTCGCGGCCTATCGTATCAGCAGCCGCGAACGTCACCTGCACTACAGCAGCCAACCGGTCATCGCCGATCCCATCAGCCTCTTTATTAATCGGGATAAGCCGTTTTCATTTACTCGGCTCGATGACCTGCATGGCAAGACGGTGGGGTTATTGCTCGGCGATAGTTTTGGCGAGGCCTTTGACGACTACCTGCTCGATAACAACCCCATCGAATATGTATCAAGCGGCAAGCAGAATTTCGGTAAATTGGCGCTGGGGCGGATCGATTTCATGCCGCTGGGGCGGCTCAGCGGCGAACTTCAGAGCAAAAAACTCGGCTTTTATCCGCAGATCATTCCGCTGAATCGAGTCATCAGCACCGAACACTTCTACCTCGCCGTGGGCCGCAACAGCGACCTGATCAAACATCTCCCCACTATCAATCGCCGCTTGAAGGAGATGCGCACAGACGGAACCCTTAAGCGCTTAACCGCACAGCACAGCCAGCGCTACCTCAACACGCCCTGAGACAGGGACGTACCCTTTGGAGACCCAGATGCGCCAGCGACCGATCCTGAACCTTCGCCGCCTGACAGGCTATGCTCGGGAACACCCTCTGGGCTACCGAATGCTGCGGTACGTGACGGTCAGCAGCTTTATGTTCATTCTGGCCTCTACCGCCTTGCAGCTGACTCTGGATTATCGCCGCGAGCTACGCGCAGTCGACCATCAGGCGGCCTTAATCCAGACCAGCTACCTGGCCTCGCTGGCCAAGAGCTTATGGGATCTGGACCGGGCTCAGATCGAGCTGCAACTCAAGGGCATTCAAAGCCTGCCCGATGTGATGCACCTGAACCTGAGCTACACCAACGCTCAGGGCACGGCCCTGATTCCGGCAGGCGCTCCCCCGCAAGCGAATCACCGCGTCCAGCGACAGATGTTCAGCCTGATCCACACCACCGCAGAAACTCAAGTTCACCCGCTCGGGCAGCTGGAGGTCAGCTTCGATCTGCAGGCGCTCGACCACCGGGTCTGGAAGAGCGGCTTCAACACCCTTCTCAGCCAAACCCTGCTGGTGCTGCTGATGGTGGTGGTGATCCTGGTGATCTTCTATCGTCAGATCACCCGTCACCTGGAAGCCATGGCGGATTACAGCCGCCAGATCGGCGCTGGCGAGCTGGGGCAGAGCCTGAGTCTGGACCGGCGTCAGCCGCATCACCCCGACGAACTCGATCAGCTGGCTGCGGCATTAAACGAGATGCGCCAGGCGATCCAGCAGGAGATGATTCAACGCGAGCAGCAAGAGCAGGCGCTGCGCTACAACCGCGACCAGCTTCAGCAGCGGGTTGAGCGACGCACTCGGAGTCTGCAGACCGCCAAGGAGGTCGCCGAGGACGCCAATAACGCCAAGTCCCGGTTTCTCTCCACCCTGAGCCATGAAATTAGAACCCCGATGAACGGCATGCTGGGGATGATTCAACTGCTGAAGAAGAGTGCGCTGAACACCACTCAACGTGACCAGCTGTGCCTGCTGCATGATTCCACCGATGCCCTACTGGAAACCTTCGATCAGGTGCTGCACTACGGCCGTCTGGCCGAGGGTGCCTATATTGCCGACGACGCCCACTTCTCGCTGCAACGGCTGCTCAACAACCTGATCACTCTGATGACCCCTGAGGCCAACCGCAAAGGCCTCCGCTTAGTGCTCGATATGGATCCTGCCACGGCCGATGAGCGCTTCGGTGCGGCGGGCAGTCTGCGCCAGATACTCAGCAACTTACTGGCCAACGCCATAAAATTTACCGACAAGGGGTCGATCCAACTCAACGTCCGTCCACCAAGCGGCTGCGGTGATAAGCAATGGCTAAGAGTTGAGGTACAGGACACCGGCATCGGCATCGAGCCAGCACTGCACGAACATATCTTCGAGCGTTTCAGCCAAGCCGACGACAGCATCACTCGACGCTTTGGCGGTACAGGCCTGGGGCTGACCATCTGCAAAGCCTTGGCGACGGCGCTCGGCGGCGAGCTGGGACTCACCAGCACAGCCGGCTACGGCAGCCTGTTCTGGCTCGAACTCCCGCTGAGGATCGAATCTGCGCCGCAAATCGACAACCGACCTGCGCCGCCAGCAAGCACGCCCAAACGCATCTTGCTGGTCGAGGATGTGGTGATCAATCAGCAGGTCGTGATCGGCCTGCTGGAACACCAGCACCACCGCGTGACCGTCGCCAGCGATGGCCAGCAAGCGCTGGAGATCAGCCAGCAACAGGGCTTCGATCTGATTCTCATGGATATGCATCTACCTGGCCTGAGCGGCCTGGAGGTTAGCCATCAAATCAAGACCGACCTCAAGTCCATCAACCGCCACACCCCCATCGCCGCACTGACCGCCAGCGTCAGGCCCGACGATATCCGCCGCTATCACGCGGCAGGGCTGAGCCACGTGATTGCCAAGCCGGTGAGAGAGCACCGGCTGCTGCACGTCGTCGCCAATCCCCGCGCGCCTGCGGACACCTTGGCCGTTATCAACAGGCCATCGCCAGCGCCACTGGTGGATGAGGCCCTGGTGGCAACCCACCGCCAGCTGCTGGGCGACAAGACGTTGAGCGCGCTGATGCACAGCTTCGGTGAACTCTATGAGGAGCTCTGGCCCGCGCTGCAGAACAGCCTGGCGGCGCAGGACCCCTTCGACAGCGCAGAGATCGCCCACAAGCTGGCCGGTGCCTGCAGTACCCTGGGCTTCAGCCGGGCAAGTGCGGTGTTACGCGAGCTGGAGGCTACCGCCGAATCGCTAGCGGCAGAAGATGCCCTCCCCGCCGCGACGACACTCGATCAGGTCATGCACGCCACACGAGAGGCTGCCCGCGACTATTCCCGACCAACCTCCTAACTGCTTGGCGGTCATTAACGACGCCTTTGAATTCTGTTTCTAAAAATACCGGCCATACAAGCAACTACCAACAAGACCACCTCAGAATAAGGCAGATTTAAAAGCACTCAACTGGCGTATTTAGCGCAGAAAACGGCGCTCAGAAACATCCCCCCTCGCCCTCAGCCGTTAACATCCATGCCATCTGCGCTAACGTGGATTAACGTATTTATAAGCACACCTACAGGAAAATAATTATGACGATCACCTATCGCGCCGCTGAAATACCTGCCGAAGAACTCACTGAAAAGCTTCTCGAGCAACCGACTGCCGAGTCATTATCCGGTGATATTAAGACCCGCAGTCAGGTGTTCTACCAGACCGATGAGCAAAAGATCACCTCTGGCACCTGGGAGTGCGAGCCAGGTCGTTCTCGCTGGGAATTTACCACTCGCGGAGAAGTCATCTATGTATTATCAGGGCGAATGACCGTAGAACGCGATGGCGAAGAAGCCGTAGAACTAACTGCCGGGTCGAGTGCTGTATTTCCCGTCGGCTGGTGCGGCACCTGGACGGTGCACGAAACCTTACGTAAAGTTTTCGTCATCTACGGCGCCTGAACGAGTAGGGAACCCTGATCAGGGTGGCTGGGAGCCGGGTTCCCAGCGATCTTGTCATTTTTTCAAATAATCGCCTGCAGGCAGGCTCCCACCCCCCCCCTGATGTCGAAGTCCGGGCTTCTAGCCGCTGGACACTCGCCATACAAAAAAGGGTCAAATGTAAGGCCTGATCCCCTTTCACATGACCCCTTTCACATGCCCCCTTTCACATGCCCCCTTTCACATGCCCATGCTTGAGCGGATTGTAGGCTGGGATGCAATCCCAGCAATACCCTCAGCTAGGTGACGGAGTCGCGATAGGCGACCAGCTCTTCATCCCGCTGCTGATCAGAGACAATAATGCCTTCGCCATCGGTAGCCCAGCGCTGTTTTTCAGCCTGACTGGCTTTGGGTGAGAACCAGCCCAGCCAAGCGTAGGCGAGGCCGATGACCGGTGATAACCAGCAGGCGAATGCCAGGGGAATATAGAGCAGGTTTTCAAGGTTGCCATCGCTGATTCCCAGCCCAAGAGCGGTAATCACAAAAGCACCCCCTGCGTTCCAGGGAATTAAGGGTGAGATCAGGGTACCGCCCTCTTCGATGGCACGTGACAGATTCAAGGTGGAGTAACCCATACCCCGGTAAGCCGGCGCATAGGTGCGTCCGGGCAAGGCGATAGACAGGTAGGGATCGCCGGCCACCAGATTCGTGGCTATAGAGGTGAACGTGGCCGACGTTTGCAGGCCGGCAAAACTGCGGACTTTTTTCAATACGGCTTGAATAATCACCTCGAGAGAACGGGTGCTTTCCAACGCGCCCCCAAAACCCAGGGCAATCAGCACCAGGGTGATCACCCAGGTCATGGACTGAATGCCACCGCGATTAAGCAGGCTATCAATTTCACTGATACCGGTTTCAATGCTGAAACCACTCTGCATAAAGCTAAAGACGTCATGCAGACTCTGACCTTGCATAAAGATGGCGAGCAGCGCGCCGGCAACCACACCGGCAAACAATGATGGCAGCGCCGGCATTTTCTTCAGCGCGAGGATAATAACCAATAAGGCAGGGAGCAGCAGCCAAGCCGATAATTCAAAATTGGCTTGCAGACCCACAGTAATGGCGTTGATTTTTTCAAACGAAACACTCTGGCTACCGATAACATTAAAACCAACGACCAGGTAAATAACCAAGGCTATCAGCATGGCCGGTATCGTGGTTGGCAGCATGTTACGGATATGATCAAACAGGTTGGTATCGGTCACCGCCGGCGCCAGATTGGTGGTATCGGACAGCGGAGACATCTTGTCGCCAAAAAACGCACCGGAAACCACCGCGCCTGCAGTCCAGTACTCGGGCACATCAAAACCTGCACCTATTCCCATCAACGCCAGGCCCACGGTACCGACGGTACCCCAGGAGGTGCCTAGCGACAGGGAGACCACGGCACACAACAACATACTGGCCGCCAGGAAAAGCTCTGGCGAAATCAGGTTAAGGCCGTAATAGATCAGTACCGGCACCGTACCGCTGGAAATCCACACCCCGATAGTCATGCCGACAGTCATTAGAATGGCGATGGAAGGCAGTGCGACACGCACCACATGGTAAATCCCCTCTTCCATGTCATGCCAGCGAAAACCCTGCATCCAACCCAACAGGGCGGTGATAGCCAGACCGATGGCAAGCGGTACGTGCGGGGTAAAATCATTGTAATAAAAGAGCTGCAGGCAGAGCACCGCCAGCGTCAGCAGAATGGGCAGCAACGCCAAAAACAGCGTTGGTTTGGGGCTTTGAGTGGATGCACCACTACTCGAATGATTCGCCATAGATTTGTCCTGAATTATCATTATTTTACGACCGGTCGAGACTACCAGCCGGCTGTAAACCACT
>JBLHND010000033.1:0-27399 GCA_047622605.1 Motiliproteus sp.
TCAGATCGCCGCAGGCAGTCCGCAGGGGCTCAATCTCGAGATCAGCGAGGGAGGGGAAGGACTCTCCGGTGGTCAGAAGCAGATGGTAGGACTCGGACGGCTGCTGCTGAGTCGTCCACGCATCTGGTTGCTGGATGAACCCACGGCGTCACTGGATAGCCAGGCCGATACTCGGGTCATGAGCGCGTTAAATCAGCAGTTTCAAGCCGACGACATCGTGCTGATTTCGACCCACCGGCCGGCTCAGGCGCTCGCACACGCCAATCGGGTCATCGTTATGCACGAAGGCCGTGTCATCGAAGATGGCAAGCCGGACCAGGTGATTCCGAAAATGATGGGGCAGCGCGCGGCGGCAAGATCGCCTTCAGGCAGCCCTGCGATGAAACCCCTAAGCCGAGGCCCCGGCCATGTTATTTGATCGTTTTTTCGCCGCAGACGGGGCTCATAACAGCGCCGTCATCAAACGGCTTGAGACCTACCATGAGCGACGCTTATCACCCCTGTTGCTGGTCTTGTTGCTGGGCATGGGGGCTTTCGTGTATTGGGCTTCCCACTTTATGATTGACGAGGTCGCGCGTGCCAGTGGCGAGGTGATCACCAGTAGCCGGGTACAGGTTATTCAGGCGGTAGATGGGGGGGTGTTGTCGAGCCTGGATGTGCGCGAAGGTGATCGGGTCGAGCAGGGTCAGGTTCTGGCTACCTTGGATGACACCCGCTTCGAAGCTATGGTGAATGAGATCGTGGCGCGTTTGTCAGCCCTTAAAGCTAAAGAGGTTCGGCTGCGTGCAGAAATCACCCAGGCGCAAGCACTCGATTTCCCCGAGGATCTGCTGCAGTTTCCGGATCTGATCGAGGTTGAAACCGCGCTGTTCCAGCTGCGGCGTGATGGGCTGCGTGACGAAATCAAGACGTTGCAGACCGCGATCAGGCTAAGCGATGAAGAGGTTGGCTTGGTCGAGGAATTAGCGGACTCGGGAGATGTCAACCGCTCGGAGGTGATACGTACCGAGCGCATGCTAAACGATGCCGAAGCGAAGCTGATCGTGCGCAAAAATAGTTTCTTCGAAGAGTCCAGTAGTGAGCTGACGCGTGTCGAGGATAATATCGCCCAGAACGAGCAGATCCTGACGCAGCGTAAGCAGCAGCTGCAAGACAGTGTCTTCGTTGCCCAGGTCGCGGGCGTGGTGAAGAATATCAGTGTCACCACCGTCGGCGGGGTCCTGCGTGCCGGTGAAGAGTTGATGCAGATTATTCCGGTCGATGATGTGCTGCTTATCGAAGCCAAGATCAGCCCTAAGGATATATCCCGAGTCCGAACAGGCCATCAGGCGACGCTGCGTTTTGATCCGTACGACTACACCATCTTCGGTGGCGTCATCGGCGAGGTGGTTTATGTCAGCGCCGATACCCTTAAAGAGGATACGCGCAATGGCGAGGAGATCTATTACCGGGCTCATATCAAGACAGCCACCTCTCCGGCGGTGACCACCACCGGACGCGAGCTGGAAATTCAGCCCGGGATGACCGCGCAGGTCGATATCCGCACGGGTAGAAGGACGGTGATGGAATATCTGCTTAAGCCATTACGTAAGACGTTAACAGAGTCGTTTGGAGAGCGGTGATAGCCACCTAGCCGGCTAGGTGGAGGATCACCCACAGGACCCAGGCTGGGATGCAATCCCAGCCTGGGTCCTGTGGGTACGCCTGAGGGTACGCCTGCATCTGTGCAGGTTCTCATAGGCCTATGAACGCTGGGATTGCATTCCAGCCTACCTCGCTAAATCAAAAGCCTCTCGCTGCATCAATCTAGTCCGACAGCTGGCCGGAGTGTTGTGTTGTTCGACTAAAGATATCAATATCTATATCCCCGCCTATAACGACCCTACTCGCTGAGGAGCCTATGAGCACCATTGTTTGTCCTGCACAGCAACAGAGTCCTTTTTATTCGAATCCCGCAGTCAGGCGCTGCCTGGTCATCCAGCCGAGGCATGCATGATTCTGTTAAAAGAGTCCGATCGGCCACCGTTGGTGGAGCTGGAGGATGCGCTTAACCAGTGGTTCGAGTCGGGTTTGGGGCAGCAGCTGCTGGCGCGGGAGCAGGAGGTGCTCGAACGGTTGATGCCCAGGCTTCATGGCTATCACCTGCTGCAGGTCAGTGCCGCCGAGGGCGTCGATTTCACCGCTAATGCCGCAGCCAGTCACTGTTTTAAATTAGTCTCGCGTATCGCCCTAGGAATGCCTGAAGCGGTCATCGTCGGCGAGATGGAAAACCTGCCGATCGCGAGTGAATGTGTCGATGCGGTGGTGTTGCATCATGTGCTCGACTTCGCCTGCAGTCCGCATCAGGCGCTTCGCGAAGCGATACGTATACTACGCCCGGGCGGGCGGTTGGTCGTGGTGGGTTTTAACCCCGTTAGCTTCTGGGGTCTGTGGCGGTTATGGCCTAAGCGACCTAAACACCCTAAACAGGTGCCCTGGTTAGGGCGCTTTATGACCTATCGTCGCCTGCATGACTGGCTGCGGCTCCTTGAAATGAAGTGTGACCGGGTCGAGTCCGGATTCTATCGGCCGCCGTTGCAAAGTCCGGCCTGGATGCAGCGACTCAAGGTGTTTGAGCGCTGGGGGGAGAAATCACCCTCGATCAATGGTGCTTTCTGGGTAGTCACGGCGACTAAGGAAACCTATGCAGCAACACCTGTACGGCGCAACTGGCGGCGTCGGTTCGCGTTCCCTATCAGAACGGCAGGGGTCTCCCGCAACGGTCACGTACTGGAAAGCAGCAGCGGTTCTGTTGCCAAGGCTGCACCGGCGGTAATACACCCAGATCAGCCATAAAGAATAGTTAATTCTAATCATCAGTAATATTGATTATATTTTATGGTTACCACAGGTTAAGGTAACGTCTCAAGATCATCGCTTGTCTTCGAGGTTCGATGGGCAGGCTGGGTACAACAATTGAATTGATGGCGGGAGAATAACGGTTGGAATCCAATAATCTGATTAACGAAGGCCTGAACCTGATGATGTTCGGCATGGGCTTCGTGTTCGTGTTTCTAACCCTGTTGGTGTTCGTTACCGGGTTTATGTCTCATCTGGTGACGAAATACCTTCCGGAACCTGCTCCTGTTGCCGCAAAATCACGCCGCCTGGCGACAGCCCCCGCGGCCGGTGCTGATGATAAACAGCTGGTGGCAGTCATCTCGGCGGCGATCAAAAAGCATCGCTCGCGCTGAACAACGCCTCTTCTTCACACTTAAAGACTCTCGGTAAACAATAGGCCTCATATCATGACCGATACAAAAAAACCCTTGGGTATTACTGATGTTGTGCTGCGTGATGCCCACCAGTCGCTGTTTGCCACGCGTATGCGTCTGGACGATATGCTGCCAATCGCCGAGAAGCTGGATAAGATCGGCTACTGGTCGCTGGAAAGCTGGGGTGGAGCGACCTTTGATTCCTGTATTCGTTTTATCGGTGAGGATCCCTGGGATCGCATTCGCGAACTTAAGAAATTGATGCCCAACACCCCGCAGCAGATGTTGTTCCGGGCGCAAAATATTCTCGGCTACCGCCACTATGCCGATGATGTCGTCAGCAAATTTGTAGAACGCGCCAAGACCAACGGTGTCGACGTGTTTCGGGTCTTCGATGCAATGAACGATCCGCGTAACCTTTCGACGGCACTCAAGGCGGTTAAAAAATTCGAAGGCCATGCGCAGGGCACGATCTCCTATACCAAGAGCCGAGTGCATACGACTGCTATGTGGGTCGACTACGCCAAGCGTCTGGAAGATATGGGTGCCGATTCTATCTGCATTAAGGATATGTCCGGAATCCTGACCCCCTACGATGCCTTCGATCTGGTCTCACGACTCAAGGCCCAGACTGATCTTGAGGTGCAGTTGCACGCGCATGCCACCTCCGGCCTGTCTGATATGACGATTCTTAAGGCGGTCGAGGCGGGCATCGACCGTGTTGATACCGCGATCTCCTCCATGTCGATGACCTATGGCCACAGCGCCACCGAGTCGGTGGTCGCGGCCCTAGCGGGTACCGATAGAGATACCGGTCTGGATTTGACGGCTCTGGAAGAGATCGCCGCTTACTTTCGGGAAGTGCGGAAAAAGTATGCTCAGTTCGAAGGCTCTATGAAAGGCACCGATTCACGCATCTTGGTGGCTCAGGTACCTGGTGGCATGCTGACGAATATGGAAGGCCAGCTTAAGGAGCAGGGTGCCGCGGATCGGTTTGACGAAGTGTTGGCCGAGATCCCTCGAGTGCGTGAAGACCTGGGTTTGATCCCGCTGGTAACACCCACCTCGCAGATTGTGGGTACTCAGGCGGTCCTGAACGTGTTGACGGGCGAGCGCTACAAGAGCATCTCCAAGGAGACCGCCGGCATCCTCAAGGGTGAATACGGCGCGGCCCCCGCGCCCTTTAATAAAGAACTGCAGACCCGCGTCCTTAATGGCGCGGAGCCGATCAGCTGTCGTCCCGCTGATCTGCTCGAGCCTGAGCTGGACAAACTCACCGCCGAGTTGCGTCAGCTGTCCAAAGACGGTGGTTTCCGCCTGGAATCGGGTGATCGCGAGATCGACGATGTGCTGAGCTACGCCCTGTTTCCGCAGATCGGGCTGAAATTCCTACAAAATCGCGGTGATGCTTCTGCCTTTGAGCCGGCACCCACGCTTGAATCGGCACAGGCGGCAGCGGCACCTGCCGCGGCCAAGGCCGGGAAGGAAGATGTCTATACCGTCAATGTGAATGGCCTGAGCTATGTAGTCCAGGTCTCCGAGGGTGGCGATGTCACCGCCCTGGCCCCTGTCGGCGGTGCTCCTGCCGCCGCCACTGCAGCAGCCCCGGTCGCGGCTGATGGCGAGCCGGTATTGGCGCCGCTGGGAGGCAATATCTGGAAGGTCGATGTCGCGGTAGGTGAGGTGGTGAGTGAAGGCGATGTCCTGATCATCCTCGAGGCGATGAAGATGGAGACCGAAGTGCGTGCGGCCAAGAGCGGGACCGTGACCTCTATCTCCGTTAAAGACGGCGACTCGGTGGCGGTGGGTGATATCCTGCTGTCACTGGCGTAAGGGCTGACATACCATGGAAAAGCTAATTCTGCTGTTTACCAGCTCGGGCCTGTACAACCTGCAATTAGGTCAAGCCTTTATGATAGCGGTATGTATGCTGCTGTTATTTTTGGCGATCAAGAAAAACTTCGAGCCGTTATTACTGGTACCGATCGGTTTTGGCGGGATTCTCGCCAATATTCCCGAAGCGGGCCTGGCCTTCTCGGCCGTCGAAAATGCCCTGCATCTTGGCGGGGCGGATGTGCTGGCCATGCTGGCGCAGACGGTTGGACTGGATGCCGGTGTCGATGCACATGCGATCAAGGTGGCTTATGTCAATGCCGAGGCGGCACCGCATCTGCTAGCGATCCAGACCGCCAACGATGCCGGTTTCAACAACGGCATGCTGTATAACTTCTATACGGTCGCTATCGCAAGCGGTGCCGCACCTCTGATTATCTTTATGGGTGTGGGGGCGATGACCGATTTCGGTCCGCTGCTCGCTAATCCTAAGACGCTGTTTTTGGGGGCCGCTGCACAGTTTGGTATCTTCGCGACGGTTCTGGGTGCCGTGGCATTGACCTCGGTGGGATTGATGGATTTCAATATCCAGGAGGCGGCTGCGATCGGTATTATCGGGGGTGCTGATGGCCCTACGGCGATCTACGTGGCGAGCTTGCTGGCGCCGCATCTACTGGGTGCCATCGCCGTTGCTGCTTACTCCTATATGGCGTTGGTGCCGCTGATTCAGCCGCCCATCATGCGTCTGCTGACGACGAGCGCAGAGCGCAAGATCCAGATGACGCAGTTGCGTCACATCGGCAAGACCGAGAAGATTTTCTTCCCGCTGGTGTTGTTGCTGCTGGTGGCGTTGCTGCTGCCCGATGCCGCACCGCTGCTGGGGATGTTCTGCTTTGGTAACCTGATGCGCGAGTGTGGCGTGGTCGAGCGGCTCAGTGATACCGCGCAAAACGCGCTAATCAATATAGTCACCATCTTTCTCGGATTGTCGGTGGGCTCGAAATTGAGTGCCGATAAGTTCCTGGATCTTAATACGCTCGGTATTCTGGTGCTGGGGGTCGTCGCGTTCGGTATAGGTACCGCTATGGGTATCCTGATGGCGAAGCTGATGAATAAGTTCAGCAGCACTCCGATCAATCCGCTGATAGGTTCGGCTGGAGTGTCGGCGGTGCCTATGGCCGCTCGAGTCTCAAACAAGCTTGGCTTGGAGGCCAATCCGCAAAACTTCCTGTTGATGCATGCGATGGGACCCAATGTGGCCGGCGTTATCGGATCGGCAGTAGCTGCCGGGGTTATGATCAAGTTTGTGGGTTAGAAGTCTGACCCCGTAAACAAACAGCGTGCGTAATAAAAAAAGGGGCTCGCGAGCCCCTTTTTTGTGGCTGGAGCAGTCCAGCCTCTGAGCGTAAAAGAGCGTTAACATGATGAAAATGACCCTGCGCCAGCTTACGTTGTTTGAGTGTGTGGCCCGGCTTCTTAGCTACACTCGGGCGGCGGAAGAGAAGCACCTGACCCAGCCTGCGGTGAGTATCCAGATCAAGCAGCTGGAGGAACATGTTGGCCTGCCGTTGTTTGAATATATCGGCAAAAAACTCTACCTCACCGAGGCCGGAAGAGAGCTGCAGCAGGCCTGCGTCGATATATTTACTCGGCTGGGTAGTCTGGAGATGGCCCTGACGCAGATGAAGGGCGGCATGCAGGGTAGTCTTCGAATCGCGGCGGTCACTAGTGCCAATTACTTTGCACCGCACCTGATCGGTGAGTTTAACCGGCACTATCCCGATATCGAGATGAGCATGGTGGTGACCAACAGGGATAGCGTGGTACAGCGGCTGATCAATAACCAGGATGATCTGGTGTTGATGGCGCAGGTTCCCGAGGACATGAAACTCAGGGTTTATCCTATTCTGGATAATCCGATGTTTCCGGTCGCGCCGCCAGAGCATCCACTGGTGGGACAGAAATGTATTCCGATTGAGGCCCTGACTCAGGAACGGTTCTTAACCCGCGAGCAGGGTTCCGGCTCGCGTAAGGCGATCGAGGACCATCTGCGCGAGGCGGGTATCAGTCTGCCGCTCACCATGGAGCTGGGCAGCAGCGAAACGATTAAACAGGGGGTGATGGCCGGGCTGGGGATCTCGATACTATCGCGCTTCAGCATGGCTCTGGAGCTGGCGACCGGTTGTCTGGTCAGTCTGGATATGGAAACCTTTCCGATCGTGCGCACCTGGTGTCTGGTGCATCCGCTGGATAAGCGCCTGTCACCGGCGGCACAAGCGTTTGTCGACTATATTCTGGATCATGATGAGCAGGTCAAGGAGCTTATCAATAACCGCTTCCTGGGTGCTGAGCTACCGGGCTAGGCTGCTATGTTTCTTTTGTAGGTTAGGCTTTTTTTGTGGGTTAGGCTTTAGCCTGACGCAGCCTGCTCCTTGCTGCCGGGGTATTGCTGGGATTGCATCCCAGCCTACCCTCGGGTCAAGCATGGGCATGTGGAGTCTGCCTGCAGGCGATTTTTTGAATCGGGAGTCTGCTAGCCCGGAAATCCTGAATCTACCCGCTGTTCCTTACTCTCCGCCGCCTCGCGTGCCAGGTCGTCGACCCGCTCGTTCTCTGGGTGGCCGCTATGGCCTTTGACCCAGCGCCAGTCGACCTCGTGTTGCTGGTTCAATAGATCCAGACGTTGCCACAGGTCGACATTTTTCACCGGCTGGCGGCTCGCGGTCTTCCACCCCTTCTTCTTCCAACCATGGATCCATTTCGTAATCCCCTGGCGCACGTACTGGCTATCGGTCGTCAGCACGACCTGGCAGGGTTCGTTCAGAGAGGCGAGCGCCTCTATGGCCCCCAGTAGCTCCATTCGGTTGTTGGTGGTCAGGGTGAAACCCTGGCTCAGTTCGGTGCGATGCGCCTTGTAGATCAACAAGGCGCCGTAACCGCCAGGGCCTGGGTTCCCCAGGCAGGATCCGTCGGTAAATACCTGAATAAGTTTCGTGGTGTTCAACAGCTATCTCCTTTGCAGGCCGGCATTGTAGTCATTCAGGCTGTGATAAGATAGGCGTTTTGGGTGCTTGGGTCGGGCTCGAATAGCGCGCCTGTAGGAGATCTATGAGACAGATAATACTGGATACTGAAACCACTGGACTCGAGCCCGCAGGGGGGCACCGAGTTATCGAAATTGGTTGCGTCGAGATGGTTAACCGGCGGCTGACCGGGCGTACCTACCATCAATATATCAATCCACAGCGTGATATGCCTGCTGAGGCGCAGGCGATCCACGGCCTGTCGACCGAATTTCTGGCTGATAAGCCGTTATTTAAAGAGATCATGGGCGAGTTCAAGGAGTTCATCCGTGGCGGTGAGCTGGTGATTCATAATGCGCCCTTCGATGTCGGCTTTCTCAATAATGAGTTCAAGCTGGCAGGGTCGGGCAATGGCCTTATCAGCGACCTGGCCAGCGTCCTGGATACCCTGGCGATGGCGCGTAGTATGCGGCCCGGGCAGCGTAATACCCTGGATGCGCTCTGTAAGAACTACCTGATCGATAATTCTAAACGTACCCTTCATGGGGCGTTGCTGGATTCTGAGATCCTGGCTGATGTCTACCTGATGATGACCGGTGGCCAGACCAGTCTGGTGTTGGGGGCTGGTGACGAGACGGATGGTGTGGCCAGTGCCGTGCGCCAGGTTGAATCCGGACTCTATGCGCTGCCACTGATCAGCGCTGGCACGCTGGAGCTCCAGGCGCATGAGGCGATGCTGGATCGAATCGATAAAAAAAGTGCCGGCTCGGTCTGGCGTGGCTCAAGCGGCTTTGTCGTGCAATGAAGCCGCAACTCCATCCTTTTAGAAGCGGTGGTTTAAGCTGAAGCTGGCGCCGTATTCTTCATAATTACGACTCGCGTCATCGGAGTGAAGTTGATTAAACCTGAGTGCGCTGCTGAGCGAGGTCTTGGCGCTGAGGCTGCGGTTAAAGCCCAGATTCAGACCCCGACGGTTATCGCGGATGCTGTTTTTCTGGTTGACGTCGGGTTCAAGCGCTGACCAGTTATAGTTTATATTGATCGAATTCCGGCTTGACAACTGCAATGCCCAGCCTGTATTAAAGCCGAGATCCTTTTCGATGCGACCGCTGAGATCCTGGAATTTTCGCCGATTGCCGGTGAGTCCCAGCGACAGGGTGCTCTTCCTGAGGTGGTAGCTGTAGTTGGCATTAAATGCTTCATTGATAAAACGCCCCTCATTGAGCGAGGTGCTTAGGGCCGTGATGCCGATAAGCTGTTCATCGGGACCGGGTACTGCGGAATCGCCGGGGTTTATAAAGCGACAATCGGCAACATTGATACTGTTTCCGGCAGGACAGATCAGCGAACCGACGGAGGCCGCTTGCAGTTGCTGCTGGCGAACGCTGCTGAGATTTTGCTGCAGAGAGAGTGACAGGGTGCCGCGTTTACGGCGGTGAGTGATCACCACGCCACGGCTGCTGCTCTGGATCTGGTCACTGTAATTGAGATCCACCGAGGTCCGGGGGCTGGGGTTCCAGGTCAGGCCGGCAGACTTAAATGTAGATCCATCGCTGATATCGGAGTTGCTGGGCGTGTCGAGATGGCTATCGCTGTAGCCGCTGCCGATACGCAGGTCCAACTGCCTGCTATGTCGGTAGCCTAGCTGAGCCTGAACGTAATCATTTCTGTCCAGGGTTTGGCTGCTGTTGCTTGACTTGGCGCTGTCCTGGCTCATCTCGAGGGTCCAGTAGATCTTGTTGGGATTTTCCCTAGTGTCAAAGGTCAGCTGGTAGTTAAAACCTTCGCTGTCCTCGGCGTCGCTCTGATAGACAACCGCATCGTAACCGGCGCTCAGCCCGATGTTGGTATAGTCACCGATACGTTGGCGCCAGGTTGGCGTGAAGGCAAAGGTGAGGGTGTTGGTGAAGGCATCGGGAGCTAGGCTGGGGTCGATGCTGCCTGCGCTGCTGTTATCGATCAATTGCTGACGGGCGGTCGCCTGAGTGTCGACAAACAGATGATCCTCGACCAGTTCCGCATCGGCGAAGGCATTGAGGTTGTGAAAATAGCGGTCATTGCGGGTGCTCGCGCTGTAATCCACCAGCGATAGACGGTAGTCAGCACCCAGCTGGAGATAACGGCCCTGATGACTGATGGATATGCCGGGGGTAAGGGTGCCGATAAAGGTTTCGGTCTTGTCGCGAGGAGCCAGCCCAAGATTGTTGCTGTAGTCGATACCCAGTTGCAGCGAGGGGCTAAGGTCCCAAGCTTGGGTCGGTGCCGAATAGCCGGGCACCGAGACTAGAGCCAGCCCCAGCAGCAACAGGGTGCTAAGAGTTAGCGTAATAATAGCCATAGTTATCCCTTCGACCGTTCGATTTGTTCAGTACCAGACCGATCGCCATATTGGGATTAAGCAGGCTCAAGGATTGCTGCAGCTGGGCCTGAGAGGTTTTTTTCTCCTCGACGACGATAACGGCCTGGCCGGTCAGCTGGGCTAATACATTGGTTTCACTGGCTCCGAGCAGCGGAGAAGTATCGAAGATAACAATACGGTCTGGGTAGCGCACGGATAACTCTTCCATAAAACGCTTCATTTTTTCACTGGCAATCATCTCGTTGGAGTGATGGTGACGCCGCCCGGCGGCGATCAGTTTGAGGTTGGGGATGTTGGTGTTGAGAATAATATCGCTGACCTCGACCTTGCCGGTGAGATAGTCCATCAATCCTGAACGCTCGGCGATGCCGAGTCGGTTGCAGACGCTGGGTTTGATCAGATCAGCATCGATGAGGAGCACCTGACGATCCTCTTCCATCGCCATGCTAATCGCCAGATTGATGGCGGTGAAGGTCTTGCCTTCGCCGGGTAAACTGCTCGACACCATCACCAGGCTAGGTTGATCCAGAGTGCTGGCCCCGGGTCCAAAGGCATTGTTAAGCAGCGGCCGCTTGATGTAACGATATTCCTCCTTAATTTTAGTGAAATTTTCGGTCGGAGAAACCATACCCAACGATTCCAGGCGCTTGATATCGATGTTGACCCGAGTGGTGTGTCCTGCTTGCTGCGCAGGTTTTGATGCGGGTGATGATGGCGGTGTTAGAGAGGCCGTGGGCGTATTATCAGCCGGCGGTGATACGTCTGGCTGCGTTGTATTCCTCTGCGCTGCTACCGGGCTATTCGGTGCGGCGGTCGCGCAGGCCGGATCAGGCATCGCCGACGGGCAGGCTTCGCGTTCCGTCTGCCGTTGTTCTCGCTCTAATTGCCGCCTGTTTGCGACCAGTTGGCGCTGTTTTTCCAGGGCTCGCTCGATTGTACTCATGTCACTCCCTAGAAGCGGTTAATCAGGTTGATGATCAGCAATTTGGTTTTGAGGTAAAGCGCGTTGAACTGGCTGGGCATATCCGGCAGCAAGGCGGTGACCTGATTGTTGAGGTCGGGGAATAGCTGCAATACCAGTATTGCTGAATAGGAACCGAGCAGTCCGACAAGCAACAGGATAAAGATGACGCCCTGTTTGCGGTTTCGACGGCTGCTAACCTGGTTACTATAGACGCTGACCGAACCTAACACCGGAACGCCGGTGACTGCGTTAAGTTGCTTACTGGAGAAAAATACCGGTCGCAGCTGGCTGATCAGAAATGCCATGCCGATACCCGCTGCCAATGAGGCTGCCAGTACCCCCGATATGAACAGCGGCCGATTAGGGCCTATGGGTACGCTGGGTGTCCGTGGCGGGTCGATAATTCTGAACTGAAAGCTGTTGGAGCTGGCATCGGCCTGCTGCGACAGGTGGGCAGATTCGCGCCGGGACATGAGTTCGTTGTGCTTTTGCTGCGTAATCTGGTAGCCGCGGTCCAGTGCTTTGAGCTCGGCTTCGATATCGGGGATGCTGTTGATCTTAGATTCCAGCTCCTTGAGCTGAGCATTGTAGGTGCTCAGGCGTACCTGGAGTGAGCTGACGTTGGACTGCTCGCGTGCCCGGGTCAGCTTCAGTTCTTGATACACCGGGTTTTCGTTCAGGCCGCGATCGCCACGCTGGCTATCGATCAGGGCGGTCTCCTTGTGCCGCTCTTGCAGTTCGATATCACGTTTACGTTTGAGGTCATCGATAATCCGCTGGGTCTCTTTGATATCGGGGTGGATTTCGGTGTATTTAAGGCGCAGCTCGTCGAGGTTGTTTTCCAGCGAGTCAATCCGGTTGTCAAAGCTGGTGCGTACCCCGAACTGTGGGGTAAAGCTGTCTTGCATAAGGCCGAAGGTAGGTTGCTCTCCCGCGAGCTGTTGTGAGGCTGATCTGAATCGGATTCTGGCCTCGTTGAGTTCTAAGTTGACACCGGCAATGGTGGCCTTGAGGCTCTGAACACGGCTGTAGTAACCGTCGTTGCTCATCAATTCGAAGTTGGCTTTCTTGAACTCCTTAAGGCGGTTATCCGCTTCATTGAGACGAGTGGCATATTCAGCGATTTGACGATCGATAAAGTCGGCCGCGATGTCGGAATCTTTGCGATTATCTCCCAGAGTGTTTTCCACCAGCGTCGTCAGGGTGGCCTGGACGACGTTTTTGGCCTCGTTGGCGGAGCTGCTGGTGTAGGCGATATGGTAGATGTTATCGCGCCCTGCCTGATTGAGTTTGAGTCCCGACTGTAACCCGGCGATGATCAGGTCGAACTCGGTATTATCTTTCGCCTTGATGTCCAGATCTGCCAACCGGGCGATTTTTTCCAGATTGGGACGGGTAAACAGCGTCTTGACGATCAACTGTATCTGCTGGGTGGGGTTGGTCTGGATCGTAAGACCGCGCAGCAGCGGCGCGAGCAGCGACTGAGTATCGACGTAGATCTTGGCCTGGGATTGGTACTGGTCTGGAAACTTGAGCGCAAAGGGCCAGCCCATAAGGCAGATAAGCCAGGCGATCAACACCGCTACCCAGCGGTGCAACCAGACACCAAGAACCAGAGTTTTTAGCGGGTCTAAAATATCTTGCATAGGAGTATATTTCCGGTATTAGAACCAAGACTCAGGGATGATCACGATATCCCCAGGGAGAATATCCGCATTGGCGCTGATGTCGCCCCCTCGAACCAGATCCTGGAGGCGGACGCTAAACTGGCGCTGCGCGCCGTCAACGATGCGGACCACGCTGGCACCATTGCCATTGGCGAACTCGGTCAGGCCGCCGACGCTGATCATGATATCGAGCAGGGTCATGTCTTCGCGGTAAGGGATGGCCTGAGGTTGCCCGGCTTCACCAATGATTCGAACCTGTTCGGAGTAGGGGCCGACAAACCCCTCGACCAATACGGTGGCGATGGGTTCTTTAATATAAATACTGAGTTTTTCTTCGATCAGCCGGGCGACTTGGGTCGGGGTCAGGCCACTAACCGGGATATCTTCAACCAGAGGGGTGGTGATTTTTCCATCAGGACGTACAGTGACGCTCTGAGATACCTCGGGATTGCGCCACACAAAGATAGTCAGACCGTCGCCGGGTCCGACCAGGTAGTTGTACTGATCAGGATCGGTGGTCTTGGGTTGTTTGGATATAGAGCTGTCGAGGGGCGGATAAGAGTTGCCTGTGCAACCTGTGAGTACCAAAGCAAGGCCAATCGCGATCGTCTGCATCGACCACTGCTTGCAAGTTCCATTCATCGTCGTGTTCTCCCACTCCATAAGGCTTCAAAATATCCATTGCATCGAAGGATAGCACTAAATATCAAGGTGGGAGTTCGTTCGTATATCCCTTGAACGACTATTTATCAGAGTACGGCGGCAAGGTATTAGAGAGGTGCGAGGGGGAGGGCTGTGGGTCGGTATTTTGTGGGTCGGCGGTGCCTGTTCCCTACAGGCTTGCCGCACTTCCCACATCCCTGTGGGTCGGCGGTGCCTGTTCCCTACAGGCTTGCCGCACTTCCCACATCCCTGTGGGTCGAAAGTAGTCCGGCAAGGCTGGCAGGGAGCGGCTTGCGTCGGACTAAAGTCCGACCTACAAACACCCCCCCTATTAGCAGACCCGCATGCCGGGTTGTGCGCCCTCATGCGGCTCTAAAATCCATAGTTCATCGCCGCCGGGGCCCGCAGCCAGCACCATTCCTTCTGACAGGCCGAATTTCATCTTCCGCGGTGCCAGGTTGGCGACCATCACGGTGAGCTTTCCCTGTAGCTGTTCAGGGGTGTACGCCGACTTGATGCCTGCGAACACGTTGCGTGATTCGCCGCCCAGATCCAGGGTTAAGCGCAATAGTTTCTTCGCCCCCTCGACATGCTCAGCCTTGGCTATACGGACGATGCGCAGATCCAGCTTGGCAAAGTCAGAAAAGTCAATTTGCGGTGCGATGGGGTCGTCGCTTAAAGGGTTTGCTGCTTGTACTTCCTCGAGTGCCGCAGGCGTTGGTTCGCTGGCGGTGAGCTGTCTGGAGTCTGCAGTCATCGCATCGATCTTGTCCTGTTCAACCCGGGTCATTAGCGGTTTAAAGGTGTTGATCTTATGGTTTTCTAGGATCTGTTCCAGCGCGCTCCAGTTGAGATCGTTATTGAGAAAGCGCTCAGCCTTAGCGCACATCTGCGGCAGGACCGGCTTGAGGTAGACCATCAGGATACGGAACAGGTTGATGCCGACCGAGCAGACGTCCTGCACCTGCTGCTCTTTGCCCTCCTGTTTGGCCAGCGCCCAGGGCTCCTGGTGATGGATGTATTCATTGGCCTGGTCGGCGAGGTTCATGATGGTCTTGATGGCTTTGCTGAATTCGCGGTTTTCGTAGAGGCTGGCGATCTCGGCGCCTGTCGCGATAAAGCTGCGTACCAGTTCGGGTTCGGCACAGGTCGCTGACAGTAAACCGTCATGCTTCTTGGTAATAAAGCCGGCGCTGCGGCTGGCGATATTGACCACCTTGCCGATCAGGTCTGAGTTTACCCTCAGAATAAAATCATCCAGGTTAAGATCCAGATCTTCAACCCGGTTGTTGAGTTTGGCGGCAAAATAGTAACGCAGGTATTCGGGATCCAGATGGTCCAGATAGGTGCGAGCCTTGATGAAGGTGCCGCGCGATTTGGACATCTTTTTGCCATTAACCGTTAAAAATCCGTGGGCATGGACGGCTGTCGGGATGCGGAAGTCTGCGCAGCTGAGCATTGCGGGCCAGAATAGCGCGTGGAAGTTAATGATATCCTTGCCGATAAAGTGATATAGCTCTGCATCTGAATCCGAGTTCCAGTAGTCGTCAAACTCCAGTCCTGGAGTATTATCGCAGAGGTTCTTAAAGCTGGCCATGTAGCCGATCGGCGCATCCAACCAGACATAGAAGTATTTGCCGGGTTCTCCGGGAATCTCAAACCCAAAGTAGGGGGCGTCACGGCTGATATCCCACTCATGCAGGCCGCCGTCGAGCCATTCGGCCAGTTTATTGGTGATCTCCTCCTGCAGGGCGCCACTGCGGGTCCAGTCTTGTAACATCTCGGTAAAGTCGGGAAGCTTAAAGAAAAAGTGGACAGATTCCTTGTCGACCGGCGTGGCGCCTGAGATGGCTGAGCGCGGGTTGATCAGTTCCGAGGCGCCGTAGGTGGCCCCGCAGGCTTCGCAGTTATCCCCGTACTGGTCGTCCGTCTTGCATCGAGGGCAAGTTCCGGTAATAAAGCGATCAGCCAGGAAGATGTTTTTTTCTGGATCGTAGGCCTGGGTGATCGTTCGACTGCTGATATGGCCGGCGTCTTTGCAGCGCGTGTAAATTAAGCTGGAAAGTTCACGATTCTCTACAGAATGGGTCGAGTGGTAGTTGTCGAAGCCGACAGCAAAGGCGGCAAAATCCGCTTGGTGCTCGGCGCTAACCTGGGCGATAAGTTGTTCCGGGGTGATTCCTTGCTGCTCCGCCTTAAGCATAATCGCCGTGCCGTGGGCGTCGTCGGCGCAGACATAGGTGCAGAGTTCTCCGCGGCTCTTCTGAAACCGGACCCAGATGTCGGTTTGAATATATTCCAGCAAGTGACCCAGGTGGATGGAGCCATTGGCATAGGGGAGGGCGCTGGTGACAAGGATCTTACGAGCAGTGGTCGGCATAATGCTTGGTTTTCCAGTGACGATAGCTCAAACAACTGAGCCTTGGGTGAGTCTTGGAGCAGGTCAGGGAGGCTGGCTGAGAACAGGCAGACCTACTACCCGATCCGCACTCTCTTCTGATGAAGGGGGCAGTCTCCTGGACGCTCCTGATCCGGTTGCCGGATTGTAACCTGTTAGCCGCTGGTTACAAACCGGCAACCGGTGGGATAGGCTTGCGAGCCAGTATCTATTCAGAACAATCATCGACTCGAAATTATGGAGTATTTGTTCCAAGAGGCGCCGTGCTTATATATGGCCCGATCCCTGTAGGCTTCGCTTTGGCTTCCTCGGCAAAGAGACTCTTTCCACAAACACTCCCTAATCGATCACAGAGCGTAAATAGCTGTGCTGAGGAGTACGCGAGCCATAACATTAAATCTCCTGTTAGTTGCCAATCAGCGGCTTTTACAAACCTCTTCCTTCAGGAAGGGGTGATTGACTCGCAACAAGCCATATTCTGTGCCGGTCGGGGCTGTTAGAATGGCGACTTTTGCCAGTCCGGTTTGTTAAATGAATATAGATGCAGTCAGTCCTGAGCAGTACTCCGCCCTGTTAGACGAGAAAGCCGTCGCGCTCCGAAGCCAGTTTGCCCTGTTCACGCCTCCCGAGCTGGAGATCTTCGCCTCACCCGCTCGGCACTATCGCCAACGTGCCGAGTTCAGGATTTGGCATGATGGCGATGACCTCTATTACGCCATGTTTGCCCCCGGAAATAACAAGACGCCTATACGGTTAGACAGTTGCTCGATGGTGTCAGAGCGGATCGAGGGGGTGATGTTTGACCTGCTTGAACGGCTCAAGGCCGATCCCCTGCTGTCACGCCGTTTGTTTCAGGTTGATTTTCTCAGTACGCTCAGCGGTGAATTACTGGTGACGCTGCTGTATCACCGCCCGTTGCAGCAAGATTGGCTCGATGCTGCCACCGTCTTGCAAGCGGATCTGGGTATCGACCTGGTCGGTCGTAGTCGCAAGCAGAAGCTGGTGCTGAACCGCGATTGGGTGCTGGAGAAGCTGTCTGTCGAGGGTCGGGAGTTGAGCTATCAGCAGGTCGAGAACAGCTTCACTCAGCCGAATGCGGCCATTAACGTACAGATGCTTGGCTGGGCCCGGGATGTGACTCGAGCCTGTGGCGGTGATCTCTTGGAACTGTACTGCGGCAACGGTAATTTCACCCTGGCACTGAGCGATCAGTTTGATCGAGTGCTGGCGACCGAAATTGCCAAGGTGTCTGTTAACTCGGCGCATTATAACTTGCAGCTCAATGGCATCGATAACGTCTGTATTGCGCGTCTTTCCAGTCAGGAATTTACCGAGGCGATGACCAAGGTGCGGCCGTTCCGCCGCCTGCGTGAGATCGATCTGGATAGCTACACCTTCAGCACCGTCTTGGTTGATCCTCCTCGCGCGGGACTCGACGAAGGAACCCTGGCGCTGGTGCAGAACTATCAGTTTATTCTCTATATCTCCTGCGGCCCCGATACCCTGGCCCGGGACCTTGAAACCCTGATCCAGACGCATCGCATCGAGCGTATGGCGCTGTTCGATCAGTTTCCCTACACCGAGCATAAAGAAACGGCGGTGTTGCTGGTCAGGCGTAGTTGATCTAATCGGGATTAATCAGTGACGGCCCCGGGATAGCTGCGTTATAGTTGACCTTTTTAGTTGGTCTATTCCGGTGCCCCGGTTTGAGAGGGAATTAATGAAGTTAAGTCTGCAATCTTTGGTTGAAGCGGCTATCGCCGATTATATCCCGCCCTATAGTCAGCAGGGTCTCAAGCAGGCTCGTGCGATTAAGTCGCTCAGCGTCGAGGGATCCGTCTGTCGGTTGAAGATCGAGCTGGGCTATCCGCTTAAATCGCTCCGCGACCAGATCCAGTCGGATCTGCGTGAGTTGGTGGGGGCTGTTGCCGGGATCGAATCGCTAGAGCTGGCGCTGGTCGGTACCGTAGTTGCTCACAAAGCACAGAAAAATCTTAAAAGTTTAGAGAGTGTACGCAATATTATCGCCGTGGCTTCGGGCAAGGGCGGGGTCGGAAAATCCACCACGACGACTAACCTGGCGCTGGCGCTCGCCGCCGAAGGGGCTCGGGTCGGTGTTCTGGATGCTGATATCTACGGTCCCAGTCAGGGGCTGATGCTGGGTGTTAAGCCAGGGGTCAAGCCGCAAGCGACTGACAAGGCGATGCATCCGGTGATCGCACAGGGTCTGCAGCTGATGTCGATGAGCCTGTTGGTGGATGAGGATCAGCCGATGGTGTGGCGGGGGCCGATGGCCAGCAGCGCATTACAGCAGTTACTGACTCAGACGCTCTGGGATGATCTGGATTACCTGTTTGTCGATATGCCTCCAGGCACCGGCGATATCCAGTTGACGCTGTCGCAAAAAGCGCCGATTACCGGCGCGGTGATCGTCACAACCCCCCAGGATATTGCGTTGTTGGATGCTAAGAAAGGCATCGAAATGTTCCGTAAAGTCGATGTTCCGGTGCTGGGGGTGGTCGAGAATATGAGCCTGCATATCTGCAGCCAGTGCGGTCATAGCGAACCTATCTTCGGCGAGGGCGGGGGGCAGCAGATCGCGGCCAAATATCAGGTCGAGCTATTGGGGCAGCTACCCCTGAAACTGTCGATTCGGCAACAGGCCGATGCCGGCCGGCCCACGATGCTGAGTCATCCTGATTCCGAAGAAGCGGGCCATTACCGAGATATCGCGCTCAAGCTTGCGGCTTCGTTGGCGGTACGGGCGAAAAATTATGCCAATCTGTTCCCCGAAATAGTGGTTCAGAATGACTAACAGGTATTCGGGGTGCTGAAAAAGCCGGCATGCTCCTGCTAGAAAAACCGGCTTTATTGTTGCGTTGCAGGTATGATTGACCGTTTTATCGTATCGAAATTAGACTAGTCAGGGTTGCAAAGAGAACTATGGGTATCAAGTCAGACACGTGGATACGTAAGGCGGCCCAGGAAAGGGGCATGATTACTCCGTTTGAACCGGGTCAGGTTCGCACCAGGGGTGACGAGCGCATCGTTTCCTATGGCACCTCCAGCTATGGTTATGATGTTCGTTGTTCTAACGAGTTTAAGATTTTCACCAACATCAACTCGTCGATTGTTGATCCTAAGGATTTCGATCATCAAAGCTTTGTCGATGTCACCACCGATGTCTGCATCATTCCGCCTAACTCTTTTGCTCTGGCGCGAACAGTCGAATATTTCAAAATTCCCCGTGATGTGCTGACCATCTGTTTGGGTAAGAGTACCTATGCGCGTTGCGGAATTATCGTCAATGTCACCCCGCTGGAGCCTGAGTGGGAAGGTCATGTCACCCTGGAGTTCTCCAATACTACGCCCTTACCCGCTAAAATTTATGCCAACGAGGGTGTTGCGCAGATGCTGTTCCTGGGTGCCGATACCGTATGTGAGACCTCTTATAAGGATCGTAACGGTAAATACATGGGCCAGACCGGCGTGGTTGTACCTCGTACATGACCCTGCGTATGATTCCTAATCTAGAGAAAATTACCGCCTTCTGGTGTGAGGTGGTTAATACCATTGATAATCTGTTGGAGGAGACGGACGAGCACTCGGTGCACGGTCTGCTTAGCCAATACGAGCAGCAGTTAAAGAGTATTGATGACAACCTTACCTTTCATTTTGAACGCAATGAGCAGGACAATCATATTGAAATGGTGATTGGCTGCGATGGTTACACGCAGTCGATTGCCGCCGTGTTGAGTTTGGTCGACGCCGCGCCGCTGATCGATGGTGTCCAGGTGATCGCCTTTAACGGTCGCTTGGATCCGATACCGGAATGTATTCGTGTGGACGATGACGAGTATTCGCTGGATCAGTTCTGGTTTAGTCAGCGGCTAGATGGAGGGGAATACCATCTGTCGGTATTTCTTGACGGGCTGGATGATATGGACGGCAATCCTGCGGTGGAAGCCGTGATGGTCTATCTTGATGCGCTCCTGGGTGAGTTTGACCTGATGACCCGGGTAGCGACGTTGAGCTGGTATGACAAGCCGGTTGATCCTATCGATTTTTGTTTAGTGCCACTGGCCGCGCTACGAGAAAGTTTCGATAAGTTTAGAAAACAGGTGCGACTGATAGGGGTCACCCTGCACTAGTCGCCTCGAACTGATCAGCTTGCAGTTGCAGTCTTTAAGATCAACGATAACGGCACGAATAGCGATATTCGGTGCCGTTTTTTTTGTACTGCCTGACAGGCGCGGGGCCTTTGCCTGAGGTGGCTGGCGGATGAGCGGTTGCCTGGCCACCCTGTGCTATTATTGACCGCTGCGGAGCACTCGCATTGAGCGATGTCCGGAGAATTTTTCTATATAGGTGAAGTGGGTTGAGTGACTTTATGAGAAATACTCTTATTTTTTTATGGCTATCCACGCAGAGTTCCTGGGTCTTGGCCGGAATCTCAACACTGTTCAAAGATGAGGAAGGCCGAACCAATTGGCAGCATCTTGCCAACTGGACCAGTGCTACCTTCATCATTTTACTAACAATCGTATCCATGTATCTGTTCTTTGCTAGGCGCCGTGCGTACCGTGCCAATCGTGACCTGGATGCCATCCGTCGTGAACTCGAAGATCGCGTCCAGGAGCGAACCGCGACCCTGGATCAGTCCAACAAGTTATTGCTGAAAAGTAATCAGTTATTAGAAAAAGAGGTTGCCCAGCATGTGATAACCACCGACCAGCTGCGATCATCTGAATCTTATATCAAGGATATTCTGATCTCGATGCCGCTTATACTGGTGGGTCTGGATAAAGAGGGTCGCGTCACCCAGTGGAATAAAAAGGTGGAAGAGTTGTCGGGTATTACGGCTGAACAAGCCCTGGGTAAGACGCTCTGGGAGGCCTATCCGACCATGACCGTGGTGCCGGAACATATTAAGCAGGCGCTGGATACGCATCAGGCGATTCATCTGAAACAGAATCTGAGCGGCTTATCGTACTTTGATATCACGATCTACCCGCTTCAGGATCAAGAAGAGCCCGGCGTGGTTATCCTTGTTGATGATGTGAGCAAGCAGACCGCGGCTGAAAACATGCTGATCCATAATGACAAGATGTCTTTTATGGGAGAGTTGGCCTCGACCATGGCGCATGACATCAATGCGCCTCTGCAAGCGATAATGATCGACTTAAAGCGATTCCAGATCATGCTTTCTGATAGCAATAGTCATCCAGCCTCACCGCTTGTCGATGATAAGCGGATGCTGAGGATGGACGCGGTTATTCGCGACATGTCCCTCAAGGGGGAGCAGGTGTCCTGCATTATCAGTAATCTGCTGGCGTTCGCGCGCAGTCGTAAGGACGCTAAGCAGCAGACTAATATCGTTGATGTCATGAATAATACGATTCGGTTGGCCAACGACGTGATCACGGTTTCCAGCGGTTTGCCTTTTAATGCAATCAGTCTGAAGCGGGAGTTTGCGAGAAATTTACCCTTGCTGCCCTGTCATGTTACGGAGCTACAGCAGGTTTTTCTGAGCCTGTTTCGACACGCCTGTTATGCCTGTCATACGGCAATGGAAGACCTGGGTAAGCCAGGCTATAGGCCCAGGATCACGGTTGCGCTGTCCGAGTCGTATGGCAACCTATGGATAAAAATACAACACAACGGCGTGGGCTTGAATGCTGAACAGCAGGTGAGTCTGTTCGAGCCGTTTTTCAGTGATCATCCCCGTGCCGAGGATTTTGATGCCGGCAATCACCTCTCGTTCAGCTATTACATTATCACCGAACAGCATCAGGGGCATATGGCGGTGACCTCTGATATTGCCAGTGGTTCGACTATCCATATGCAGTTGCCCATCGACCACTAGCGCCCTAACAACAGCTCGAGGGTCTGAATCAGGTCTATGGAGAGACCTGCTCGGCGCGGTTCGGCTCTTCGTCATACTGGCGTATAAAACTGGCGAAACGCGGTGTACCCCTGTGGGTCAGGCCATAATACTTAAAACTGACTATCGAACCTATGGGTGGAGGCTCCAGGCGTTGCTTATCGGTGAAGCCGCTGCCGATTTTAAAGTGCTGTCCCGAGGCGAGGCGCACGACGATAGCACCCAGCATGCCCCGATACTTTCCCTTTCCTGGCTGATGCCGCAGGACCACCGCCTCAGCATCCAGGTGCGTTTTTAGCTTCAGCATGGCATCGCTGCGCATGCCTTGATAGTAGGCGTCGGCGCGATTGAGCATTAACCCCTCAGCGCCGGCAGCTGTCTGTTGCTCAAGCAAGGCGAGCAGCTGGGCATGGGTAGTCACCTGTTGATAGCTCAGAGGGACCAGGTGTCGTATGTTGAGTTGCTGGGCTAGCCGTTGTAGTTGCTGGATACGTTGAGTAAACGGCAGCGTGCTGGAGGGTAGGTCGAACACTCGATACTGGATCTCTTGCCACTCTTGCGGTACAGGTTGATAACGTCTTATCGTGGCGGATGTCTTTTCAAACTGCCCCCGACCGCGCCAGAGTTCACCGTCTAATGGGGTCGCAGGTAACGCCTGGGTAAACCACAGCGGAGCGCGAATGGGATAGCCCTGGCGTGAATGCAACTGTTGGCCGTCCCAGTAGGCGCGTACCCCATCGAGTTTTTCACTGATCCAGTACTGGCGGATATCGATAGCCTCGCTGTAGGTGTTGGCGAGCATGAGCCTTGGTGTCGCGGCTGGCTGGATCTTATCTGCATCGGCTAGAGGAGAGGCCGCTGGCTGAGTGCTGGGGTCAGGGCTGGCGCAGGCGTGCGGGGTTTGGCAGAGTACTGTCGCTAGGATTGAAACATTAAGAGGTGTGAAGTTCATGGCATCGTCCTTGATGGCCGGTTTGCTCTGAATAATACTAACCGAGTGACACTAACCATAGACCTGTTTGAACAGGTTATCGGTGGACTGGCATGCGCTGGAGGGTTCAGAGGAGACGGTTCAGAGGAGAAGGCTCAGGGGAGAAGGTTCAGGGGAGAAGGTTCAGGGGTTACAGGCACCGGGATAGATTCCACCGAGAATTCGCTCGCCACGGGCGCCGGTGACAGAGGGCATGTTGCCCGGGAGCTGTGCGATACAACGTTTGGCGAGCCAGGCAAAGGCGCAGGCTTCAACCCAGTCTGCCGGAATGCCCAGAGATTGGGTGGTGCGAATGCTGAACGCGCTGAGCAGGATCTCCAGTCGCTCAAGCAGATAGTCATTATGAGCGCCGCCGCCGCAGAGATAGACCTCGGCACTGAGCAGTTGCTGTTTGAGGATAGCGTCCGCGATGCTGCGCGCCGTAAGTTCGGTCAGGGTGGCCTGTACATCGGCGGCAGCAACAGGTCTTCCCAGCGTGGCCAGTTGCTGGTCGATCCAGCCGAGATTGAACTGCTCGCGCCCGGTGGTCTTGGGCGGGGCCTGAGCAAAATAGTCGAGTCGTAGCAGCAGTGCCAGGAGTTGCGTATCTATAGTGCCGCTGCGCGCCCAGAGACCGCTGTGATCATATTCGCGCTGCAGATGGCATTCGATCCAGCTGTCGATAAGGATGTTTCCAGGCCCCGTGTCGTAGCCGATAACGGGCTGCTGTTGGTCTTTGTGTAGTTGGGTGATGTTGGCCATTCCGCCGACATTAACAATAACGCGATCGACGCTAATGCTGGCGAAGCATTCGGCATGAAAAGCGGGTACCAGGGGGGCGCCTTGACCGCCTGCGGCAAGGTCCCTGCGGCGAAAATCCGCAGCAACGCTGATGCCCGTCAGTTCGGCAAGAGTGTTCGGATCGCCAATCTGCAGGCTAAAGGGAGTCGCCCCGTTGGGGCGATGGCGGATCGTCTGGCCGTGGCTGCCGATAGCCTGGATCTGGGTAGGATGGAGTTCAGCTTGCAGCAGCAATGTATCGATGATCTCCGCCTGAAGGCGACTGAACTGGACGTCGGCGATCCCCAATCGCTCAATTTCATTATCACCGGGTTGGGTGAGTGCCAGTAGACTCTGTTTGAGTTCGGCTGGAATGGGCCGGGAGATGGAGGCGATAAGGTTGATCGGTTGCCTGTCAAGATCGACAATAACGGCATCGATGCCATCAAGGCTCGTGCCGGACATCAGGCCTATATAGTAGCCAGTCACCGGCATCATCTTACTTTTGAGCCAGCTGTGTTTGACGATAATCGTTGAGCTGGGCCAGAAGATCGTTTGCTAAGGGTTTGAAGCGCGCCAGTTCTGCTTTGGGTAGCGCCTCGGCTTGCGGCAGCGGTACGGTCAGCGGGTTGCGATGCACGCCGTTGATGCGGAACTCGTAGTGGAGGTGGGGGCCGGTGGCGTAACCCGTACTGCCGACATAGCCAATCGTCTGCCCCTGTTTGACCCGCTTGCCATTCCTCATGCCTGACTTGATTCGGCTCATATGCGCATACAGGGTGGTGTAATTTTGGCCATGCTGGACGATAACGACCTTGCCATAGCCGTTCTTTCTGCCTGCGAAAATGACCTTGCCGTCGCCGGAAGTCTTGATCGGAGTGCCCGTGGGTGCCGCGTAGTCAACGGCGCGGTGCGGCCGTCTGGTCTTAAAGATAGGGTGCTTGCGGTTGGGGTTGAATCTGGAGCTGATGCGGGAAAAATCGACCGGCGTGCGCAGGAATGCCTTGCGCATGCTCTTACCTTCAGGGGTGAAGTAGTTGCTGTTGCCCTTGTCGTCGGTATAGCGCAGTGCCTGGAAAGTCTGTCCCTGATTGATGAATTCGGCAGCAACGATTTCACCTTCCCCGATGTTCTTTTCGTCCAGCCAGCGCTCTTCGTAAACCAGTGCGAAGCTGTCACCCTGGCGGATGTCGAGGATAAAATCGATATCCCAGCCGAAGATTACCGCAAGCTCCATGATCTTTTGCTGGCTTAGGCCAGCACGCGCAGCGCTAAGAAATAGTGAGTCTTCGATCGTGCCCTGGCGGTAGCTGTGGGTGATTTCAGGGGTGAACTCGATGGCTTCGACCAGGTACTTATCGGCATCGCGGCTGATCAGGGTCTGAGTCAGTGGCGAGGAGATATGCCGTAATTTGACCAGTTCGCCTTGATCGATCAGGAACTCGAGCTGCTCTCCGGGCCGGAGTCTATTTAACGATTTGCTAGGTTTGATGCCGTTGAGCATCGGGTAGAGTTGGTTGGCGTCCAGGTTGGCCTTGTTAAATAGCGTGGTCAGGTTGTCGCCTGAGCGGATTTCAACCTTCAGCCATGGCTCGGTAGTCGGGGCTTTAGCCTCAAGCGGTTGCGCCTGGATTGCGGTCTGGATTGATGCTGCCGTTGCTGAAACCTGTGCAGCGGAAGGCGCAGGAACACTCTTGAAAACAGGCTCTACACCAGAGTCTGGTCGCTGTAACTCGATAACGAGTTGTTGTTTATTGGCAGTAACCTGCTCAGAGGGGAGCAGTAGTGCAAGACCTAGCAGGGACACGCAGACCGAAACGGCCAGTAGGTGGACTTTGTTGGGGACGCGTTTCAGGGACAGGTGTTTGGAGAGCATAAGCATCTTATCTGGGTTCTGGTTTGGGTCAGTATAAGAACTCCGACCCTCTCGATCCATGATATAGGTCGATTAGTCTGCTAAAAGTTCAGTATTCGAACAAATATTTCACAGTAATTGTGTCCACGGAAGGCTATGCGTAAAATGTCAGGCTTTTTGTGGCTAATAGGCTGCGCCATACATCAGGTTAATAGGATTAGGTGGACACGATGACGTTTGAGAATGCCTTGTTAAAAGACCTGGATTCACGGGGCTTGGTTGCGCAGGTGACGGGCAACGATGAGCTGGATAAACACCTTAGCGAAGGCTCGCGAACGCTCTATTGTGGTTTTGATCCGACTGCGGACAGCTTGCATATCGGCTCGTTGGTACCCCTGCTCGCGCTGAAGCGGTTTCAAATGGCCGGGCATAAACCCATTGCGCTGGTGGGTGGTGCCACGGGTCTGATCGGCGACCCGTCGTTCAAGGCCGAGGAGCGTAAGCTCAATACGCCGGATGTGGTGGATAGCTGGGTCGGACGAATTCGTTCCCAGGTGAGTCGCTTTATCGATTTCGAATGTGCTGGGAATGCCGCCGAGGTAGTTAATAACCTTGACTGGACTCGGGATCTGGATGTACTGACCTTTCTGCGAGATATCGGAAAGCACTTTTCGGTCAACTCGATGATCCATAAAGAGTCGGTCAAACAGCGTCTGGATCGGGAAGGTGCCGGTATCTCGTTTACCGAATTCACTTATATGATCCTGCAGTCCTACGACTTTCAACAATTGAATGCCAGTCAGGGTTGTACGCTGCAGATTGGTGGCAGCGATCAGTGGGGCAATATAGTAGGAGGCACTGAGCTGACGCGACGGATGAACCGAGAGCAGGTCTTTGGTCTGACCATGCCGTTGATCACCAAGGCCGATGGCACCAAGTTCGGAAAGACCGAGGCGGGCACTATCTGGCTCGATCCTGAAAAGACCTCGCCCTATGCCTTCTATCAGTTTTGGATCAATACCGCCGATGCGGATGTCTATAAGTTCTTAAGCTATTTTACCTTCTTGCCGATGGCAAGGATCGCCGAGATTGAGGCTGAAGATCTTGCAGCCCAGGGGCGGCCGCAAGCACAGGCGCTACTGGCGCGTGAAGTCTGTCTGCTGGTGCATGGAGAGGAGGGCTTGCAGGCTGCTGAGCGTATTACTCAGGCTCTGTTCAGTGGCGATATGTCGTCGCTCGATGAGGCTGATTATAAGCAGTTGGCCCAGGATGGCTTGCCCTCCTCTGCATTCCAGGTGGCAGGGAAAGATTTGTCAGAAATGCCGCTGACCACGTTGCTGTCCGATGCTGAGATGGGTTCAGGTAAGCAGATTAAAGATGCATTGCAGCGCAAGGCGGTGATCGTTAATGGTGAGGCAGTGGGCCTGGATCAGAATATGAAAGCGGATGAGGTCTTTGCTGATGCCAACGCGCTCTGCACCAGGTACTACCTAGTGAAGGTTGGTAAGAAAAAGCATCATCTGTTTGTGAAATAGGTCAGGGGGCTATTGTGGGTTGGCGTTTTGTGGCTAGGCGCTGCCCGTTCCCCAGGGGCTGGGCGCACTTCCTACATCCTTGTAGGTCGGCGCTGCCCGTTCCCCAGGGGCTTAGCGCACTTCCTACATCCCTGTAGGTCGGCGCTGCCCGTTCCCTACGGGCTTAGCGCACTTCCTACATCCCTGTAGGTCGTCGCTGCCCGTTCCCTACGGG
>JBLHND010000034.1:0-26696 GCA_047622605.1 Motiliproteus sp.
ACCTACAGGGATGTAGGAAGTGCGCTAAGCCCGTAGGGAACGGGCAGCGCCGGCCTACAGGGATGTAGGAAGTGCGCTAAGCCCGTAGGGAACGGGCAGCGCCGGCCTACAGGGATGTAGGAAGTGCGCTAAGCCCGTAGGGAACGGGCAGCGCCGACCTACAGGGATGTAGGAAGTGCGCTAAGCCCGTAGGGAACGGGCAGCGCCTACCCACAAGACGCCGACCCACAGGTGATCCTGTGGGTTGTATTTGTTTTCTGGGTTAGCGCCTTGGCAAGACCCAGTCTGGACGCGGGAAGTGACAGCTGTAGCCGTTGGGAAAGTGCTGTAGATAGTCCTGATGCTCAGGCTCGGCCTCCCAGAAGGGTCCTGCAGGTTCAAGTTCGGTGACGACAGTGCCGGGCCAGAGCCCCGAGGCGTTCACATCCGCGATGCAGTCCAGGGCCTCCTGCTGCTGCACGGCATTCAGGTAGTAGATCGCCGAACGGTACGCGGACCCCTGATCATGGCCTTGCCGACCGGGGGTCGTAGGGTCATGGATCTGGAAGAAAAACTCCAGCAGCCGTCGGTAGCTGATCAGTTGCGGATCGTAGCTGATCTCGATCCCCTCGGCATGGCTGCCATGATGGCGATAGGTCGCATTGGCGACATCACCACCGGTATAGCCGACACGGGTATTCATCACGCCCGGCAGCTTGCGTACCAGGTCCTGCATGCCCCAGAAGCATCCTCCGGCCAGCACAGCACGTTCAGTCATTTAAAACTCCTTCTGTTAACTCTCTAGAATTCGGCCTAGCCTACCGCTCTGCCTGTCCATCCGCAAACAACGGCCGCTACTACTGCTCGGCGCTATGGGCCGCTTAAAGCGCCTGGCGCAGGGTCAGCTGCTCACCTTTTTGGCTAAACTCGATTTCTCTTAAGGCGCTCATCCCCAGCAGGACCTGCTGTCCCAGCATATTCGGCAGGATCGATGCCCGGACATCGAACAAGACTATCTCACCGATCTCCAGACGCTCGATGACCGTAGCGTAAGAGGTCGCCGTGCCATTCGCGGTGATAGACGACTGTCGGTTACCGGCACTCAACCCCAGTGCCTGTTGCAGCTCACCGGGGATAGCAACAGTGGTGGCACCGGTATCGATCAAGAACGTGACGGCCTGCTGATTGATTTTGCCACTCGTCACATAATGCCCCTGCCGATTACGCAGCAGCCGGACCTGAGTCGCCCCACCCGCCTTAGCACTCAGAGGCGAGCTATTGGGATTGAGCTGCTCCTCTTGCCAATCCCCAAAGGTCCAGGTCAGTAATCCCAACCCGACGACCCAAGCCAGGATCATCATCTTTCTGCCAATCTTAGGGGCTATAGAGTCTGCATTCATCGGCTATCTCAGAGAACAAAAAGTCGTAGCATAGCAAACATCCCGCGCACCGCGTCTACTTCGTGCCCTCCCCTTGCCCTGCAGGCAGAAGCAGATGCCCAGGGTCGCGGTGAGGTCTGTGTCACCGACACTCGGAAAATTGACGGCGCCCTCGCTCTCTACACTCTATTTTTCATAAATAAAAGCTTCATCTCTTCATTACGATCTCTCCTTTTGAGTGCTCAAAAAGTCGAATCAAGACATAAACCAGATGTGAAATATATCATCGAAAGTAATGGAACGGGGGCCAGCTACATTATTTGCGATGAGTCAAAAGTATACCTCAGGGAACAGACATTAGAGTACTAGGCTAACCACGATGATCTTACAGGATTAAAAAACAGGCTCTTGGTGGCTAAAGACCTTGAGAAGTCTATTAATACATCATAAAAAAACGGCGACAAGCTTGCTGTCCTGTTTTTAGATCTGAACTTATTTAAAGAAGCAAATGACACCCTGGGTCATGAGATTGGCGATCTGGTGCGGAGAGACTTGGGACCTTTTAAAATCTAGCCTCTGTTAAGGGTATGGGTATTGAATCATCAATTAGCATAGGGATATCTATTCCACCTGATGATTCAACGACGAGTAGCGAAATTGTTAAATTTTTGAACATTGCAATGTATGCGGTAAAGCGTGAACCGGAGTCTAGTTACAAACTATTTTACAAGAGCAGGTTGAAGCGTGAGAGTGATAGTGATAGTAGAGAGGCTTCTGTATAAACGAACCCCCGCAGTTACTTAACGTTATCAGCCGTTAACAGGCGCCCCGCCTCGATTACAGCGCAATAAAGACGGGCCGGTCCTGATCCATAATCCGCCGAATAGGGTGGCCGTACAAGCGACTCAGCACCGCTTCCGTCAGCAGGTTCTCCGCGCAGCCGGCCTGGACAGAGCCATCCCGGTGCATCAACAGCAGATGATCACAAAAACGGGCCGCCAGATTGAGGTCGTGCAAGCTCATAATCAACAGCTGCTGGTGCTGTCGTACCTGATCACAGAGCAACTGCAACAGTCCGACCTGATGCCGCAGGTCGAGATGATTGGAAGGCTCGTCCAGCAACCAGAGCTGAGGTTCCTGCACCAACAGACTGGCTATCTTGAGACGCTGACGTTCGCCGCCCGACAGTAACTGCTGATCGCGTTCGCCAAGTTCTGCCAGCCCGACCTGCTGCAGCGCCCTGTCCACCCGTGCAAAATCTTCGGCCGTCTCCCATTGCCAGGGCGACTGATGCGGGTAGCGTCCCTGAAGGACGACCTCGCGCACGCTGGCAGGAAAAGCGGGCGAGGCCTCCTGCAGTAGCACTCCAACCTGGCGCGCCCGGACCCGGCTGTCGAGTTGCTGCAGCGGCTGGCCATCGATCCGAATTTGACCGGTTTGCGGTTGCCGCAAGCCGGCCAGGCTGTGCAACAGGGTCGTCTTGCCGCTACCGTTGGCACCCAGCACGCCCCACACCTGTCCGGCAGCGAAGGATTGCTCCAATCCCCGGCAGAACCAGCGCTCACCGATGCCGATCCCCAGCTGCTCGACGCGCAATAGTTCGGCACGGTACTTATGGACATTGTGCTTATCGGCAACGACTGCATCACCCAGGGACATCAGTGGCGCTCCTGGTGGTCACGAGTGTCGCGATTAAGTAGAAACAGAAACAGCGGCACGCCCAGCAGTGCGGTGATCACGCCTACCGGTAGTTGCTGAGGGGCGATAAGAGTCCGTGCCAGGGTATCGGCCAACAGCAGTAACACCGCGCCGGTCATGACCGAACAGGGCAGTAACCAACGGTGATCTGAGCCGATCAGAATGCGCACTAGATGCGGCACCACCAACCCCAGAAAGCCGATACTGCCCGCCTGAGTCACGGCCGAGGCGGTCAACAGCGAGGTCAGCAGGTAGAGACTGATCTGCAGCGGCCGCGGGTTCACCCCGAGGGCGCGCGCCTGCAACTCACCACGCACCAGAATATTAAGTGCCCGGGCTGCGGCCAGGCTGACAACCAACCCCAGCCCGAGCCACAGACTGTTCCAACCGGGGTAGCCGCTATGACTAAAATCACCCATCAACCAGAACATCATCCCCTTGAGTTCGGCGCCGTCACTCACCGCCAGTAAGAAGCTGACCATAGCCCCCCAACCCGATGCGATCACGATGCCGGTCAGCAGCAACCGTCCCGATGACCAGCGGCCGCTGCGCTGTACCAAGCCGAACACCAGCAGCATATTTACCAGCGCACCCAGCAATGCCGATCCTGACACCCAGAATCCGCCCAGACCCAGCATCATCGCCAGTAGGGCTGCCACCGAGGCGCCCCCCGACACCCCCAGCACATAGGGATCGGCCAGCGGGTTACGCAGCAGCGCCTGCATCAGGCTACCGGCCAGCGCCAGTTCGCCGCCGACCACCATCGCGCTGAGCGCACGCGGCAGGCGCAATTCGACCACCACCGAACGCTCGATCGACGCCTCCTGTTGCAGCAGCAGTGACCAGAGACTGTCGACAGGAATCGCGAAGCTGCCCACACCCAGACTCAGCAGGAAGCTGCCCAGCAGCAATAGCAACAGCAACAGCCCGAACACCCTGACCCGCAAAGGTACTCTCATAGCTGCGGCTGAAGCACGGCGCAGAGCTGACGGATGCCGTCGAGGGTGCGCAGGGTCGGCCGTACCAGCAGATCTTGGTTAAGCGCGTAGAGACGATCCGTTCTAACCGCGCGCAGAGAGTTCCAGCGGCGCCAATCGTCCAGCCAGGCACGATTGACCTCACCCACGATAAAGACCTCAGGATCGGCCATCAACACCGCTTCCTGATCGATCGGTGATGCCAGTCGCGGCAGGTCCGCAAACAGGTTGCGTCCGCCACACAGCCGCACCATCTGATTAAACAGGTGATCGCCGTTAAAGGTCATCAGCGGCTCTCTCCATACCTGATAAAAAACCGATACTGGGGGTGCGTCCTGATACCGGATCCGGAGCTGCTCAAGATCGGCAACGAAAGCCGAGGCGACCTCCTGGGCGACCTCGCGGGTGCCTGCCAATACACCCAAGCGCTCAAGGTTGGAGGCGATATCGGCAAAGGTACGCGGCTCGGTCAGATAGACCGGAATGCCTAATGTGAGCACATGAGCCAGCGCCGCCTGCGGGTTGCCTGACTGCCAGCCAACGATCAGATCGGGCCTGAGCGCCAGCATCTGCTCCAGATCTAAACGGTCATAACTGCCGATTAACGGGATGTTCCTGGCGGCGGCAGGATAATCACTGTAACTCACGGCGCCTACGACCCGGTCTCCCGCTCCGGCGCTAAACAATAGCTCGGTAATATGGGGTGCCAGACTAAGGATCCGCTGGGCAGGTTGAGGCAATGTCAGGGTCGTGCCGACGTCGTCGACGACCCGAATCTCTCCCCTTGCCAGAGTCGCCTGGCATCCACTGAGCACTGATAAGATTAACAAGAGCCGAACTTTGAGGATCAACGAGGGCGGTATAAGGCGATACATCAAGAGTTTCCGGCAGCATTTCAGGGTCGGAATCATACGCGTTAACGCGATTATTCAGAAGCCCCCCTGTGGGTTGGCGTCTTGTGGGCAGGCGCTGCCATCGTCAGAAAAACCGTCCGGCTGGAGCCTAACCTACAAAAAACATCCCTGTAGGTCGAAAGTAGTCCGACAAGGCTAGCAAGAATCGATGCAATTCATCCTGATGCTGTAATTACCGGATCAGGCTCCCATCCTGACAACCAACACATCCGCATCGATATGATCCAGCACCTGCTCGGTGGTACTGCCTAGAAAAAGGCGCTGGGAGGTATCGCGCTCCATGCCACCCAGCACCAGGATATCGGCATTCACGGCTTCGGCATACCTGGGCAGCTCTTTATGCACTTCGCCCCGCGCCAGATGCACCTGAAAGGCGGCCAGCTGCAGCCCGTGTGCGGTTATCAAGGCATCCATCGCTAGCTGGTGCCGCCGTGCCAGACGGGTGCGCAGGTCTTCACCATCGAGCATCAGGGTATCATCAAAGATGACCGAGGCGGGTAACGCCTGATAGGCACTAAACAGATGCAAAACCCCGCCAAGATACTCCACCAGCGATTCCCCCCAACGGAGTACGGTATCATCCAGATAAACAGGACGCGGCTTCTGCTGCAACGGATCAAGCGCCGTCACCACCACGGGTGATGCACGCCAGGGCTTGGGCCGCATCAATAGTAAGGGCATGCTGCAGTGCCGTAGCAACTGCAAGTCCAGATTGCCGAACAAATACTCAGATAGCCGATGCGGATAGCGGCAATTTTTAATGACCAGATCAGGGGCATAGCGTTCAATCTTGAGTAAAACCGCCTGTTCAGTATCGGCGTCCCAGACGGCATCAATACTGACGTCTATCCCAGCCTGTTCTAATTGATCGGCGACCGCCTGCAGACGTTTTTCTTCGCCGCACAGATAACCCTGCCTGGCATGTATGACACCCTGAGGGTCAAACAGATAACTTGAGACCAGCGACCGACTATAACAACTTTCGAACAACTCCAGCCTGGCCCCGAATTTTTTTGCCAGTAATACTATTTTCTCGAGCAATGCCGGGGGTGGGGGATGCTTATCGAGCAACAACAGAATCTTATTGATGGCAGGCATGCCAGTTCTCCTGTTTTATAATAAATCATAACTAATTCTAGCAGTCTGTCGGACTTCGATCTGATCGAGTCGGCTATCTCCCTGCCCTCTGCGCACATCACGCCCACCGAAGACCTACCCTCTCTTTGCGCACTCGACTGAAGCAGACGCCAAATATATTGTTTGGCGCATAAAAATAACGTACATTATAATAAGTTAGGACAAACTGCTGTAAGGAGCCCAACGTGGATCAAGTTGTTACTCGTATAGATATACCTGTTCTTCCTCTTGAACAGATGCGTGAAAATGCAGCTCAGGCTGCACAATTCCTCAAGGCGATCGCTAATGAGAGCCGATTAATGATTCTCTGTCATCTGGATGGCAAAGAACTTTCGGTTACGGAGCTCAATCAGCACCTCGACCTAAGCCAATCAGCCCTGTCTCAACACCTGGCCGTATTACGCAAAGATGGCCTGGTGACGACTCGGCGCGCCTCTCAAACGATCTACTATTCATTGGACAACGACGGAGCTATGCAGATAATCCACGCTCTACGTGAGATGTTCTGTAAGGCACCCTAAGCAATTAACGTTCAATCACACAACCTCCGGTACCCATACCTATAGGCGCTGCCCGTCATGTGAGCCTGCGGCCTAAACCCCATCAACAATGCGCGCCTGGCCCTAAATACAGTCCCAGAACAACGAACAGAACCCTAAGGACGGTGTTACCCTATCAGTAACCGTTTCTAAACCCTGCTCCCAACTGGCACATTCTACCCATGAAAAAAAAAACCGGCGTACTACTGATAAACCTGGGCACTCCGGACAGCCCGTCTACGGCCGATGTGCGCTCATATCTTTTCCAGTTCCTGAATGATCCGCGGGTCATAGATTTACCTTGGCTATTGCGAAAAATCCTGGTGAACCTGATTATCGTGCCGTTCAGAGCGCCGAAATCCGCCAAACTTTACCAGCAACTCTGGACCGAAAATGGATCGCCGCTGCTTCATTACAGCAACAAGGTCAGTAAGTTACTGGACGATGCCTTGGGCGAGGATTACAGCGTGCACCTAGCGATGCGTTACAAAAATCCCGGCATACCCGATGTTCTGGCGCAAATGAAAAAGCTCAATTATTCCCGCATCGTCGTGCTGCCCATGTTCCCGCAGTACGCCTCGGCGTCAACAGGTTCGGCGCTGGAGTTGGTGATGAATGAAATTAGCCAGTGGTGGGCAATCCCCGAACTCAAGATTATCAGCCAGTATTACGACCACCCTGATTTCATTGATGCGGTTGTCGACCGGGCCAGCAACTATGACCTGGACGACTATGATCAGGTCCTGTTTTCATACCATGGCCTGCCCACTCGCCATGTCGACAAGGTTTATGCACAAGGCCTGTGCTCAGACAGGGACTGCGATCATGAGATCACTCCAGAGAATCAGTATTGCTATAAGGCCAGCTGCTTTGCGACCACGCGACTCCTGGCAGAGAAACTGGGACTCAAGGAAGCCGATTATACGGTGTGCTTCCAGTCCCGCCTCGACAAGAACTGGCTGGAACCCTTTTCAGATAAAGTTGTGGAGACTCTGGCAAAGCAAGGCGCCAAAAAACTACTGGTATTCTCGCCCGCATTTACCGCTGACTGCCTCGAAACAGTGATCGAAATAGGCGATGAATATCAGCAGATTTTTACCGAGAATGGCGGTGATAAAATCCAGCTGGTGGAAAGTCTGAACGACCACCCACTCTGGGTCAGCTGCCTCAAAAATCTGGTACTCAACAGCTGATCAGCAGGGGCCCTGGCACTTCCTTCTAACCTATTAAGCCGCTTGCAGCATGATCCAAATCACCAGGCCATGCGTATAATTGGCTGTAGAGATTAACAGCGGCCACCTTTTATGTCTGATCACGTTCAGTTCACTGTACCCCGATATCACCTTAGCTCGCTGCTGGGAGACCTTGGTGTGCTGCCCTTTATGGTTCTCACCGGGCTGATCGCTAATGGTCATTTCAGCGGTCAGGGGGTGCAGAGTGCATCACTATTTGGCCTCCATGCGCTCTCTGTGTTTACGGCCTACAGTGCGGTTATTCTGAGTTTTTTAAGCGGTGCACTCTGGGAACGAAGTCGGCTTGCGGAGTCGAAGAGGCGGACTGCCTCGGCAACTACCTCATTAATTTTGTTCAGCAATCTAGTCGCGCTGACGGCTTGGGTCTGCCTGCTGCTCATCCCTATTGCGCCGATTATGACGCTGTTTGCACTTTGCGCATTAATTGCGGGGTTTTTAAGCTTGCTGTGGATAGAGCTCTCGAGTGGAAAAATTCGGTTAACCAGCATCAGCAGCTATGGGTCAATGCGTTTACGAATCACAATAACAGTCGTGTTGTTGCATGCACTGATTGCTGCACTGATACTGGCGGAGTTATAAACATGACCGAATTAACTATTTTTTACGATGGCGGCTGCCCTCTCTGTGTCTCGGAGATGCGCCATCTGTGTCGGCACGACCGCGAGCAAAGAATCGTGCTTGAAGATATTCACGCCGAGGGTTTTGCTGAGCGCTTCCCGTATATAAATCCGGTGCGCGCCGATCAAATGCTTCATGGCCAGTTAGCGAATGGTGAGATGATCTACGCGCTGGAGGTGACCTATACCGCCTGGACTCTCGTAGGCAAGCACCACTGGGTCAGGGTACTGCGCTGGCCGCTGGTCAAGCAAGTCTCTCATTGGCTCTATCTGTTTTTTGCCAGACACCGTGCGCGGATATCCAGGTTATTAACCGGCAGCGATCGCTGCAAGGTCTGTGTGATCAAGCGGGAGGAGCGATGACCGAGTCTGCGGTTGCACTGGTACTCGGCGCCAGTGGAGGTCTTGCCCAGGCAATCATCACAGAGCTGCTGTCCGACCCCGATATAGAGAGCGTCGTCGCGGTAAGTCGCAAGCCAGCCCCTGCGCAGCTGACCGATGCAGCCAACGCGCCACTGTGGATCAAAACTGACTATACAGAGCCGGCGATGGCCATCGTGGTCGAACAGTTGCAGCCCTTTGCTGGACGCATCACTCGAGTGGTGATCTGTCATGGGCTGTTGCACAACGATACGCTGTGGCCGGAGAAGCGCCTTGAAGATATTAATGCCGATGCGCTGCACGCTGTGTTTCAGGCCAACACGGTGGTGCCTGCCCTGTGGCTGAAACTGTTGCACCACGTTTTAAAAGGCAAGCAGCGCTGCGTGGTTGCCGCCCTGAGTGCCAGAGTCGGCAGCATTGGGGATAACCATCTCGGCGGCTGGTATGCCTACCGCAGCTCTAAGGCCGCACTCAATATGATGTTACGCACCCTCAGCATCGAATATGCGCGGCGGGTGAAAAACGTCAAGCTGATCTCCTTTCATCCGGGCACCACCGATACCGGGCTGTCGAAACCCTTTCAGGCCTCAGTGCCGGCCGGGAAACTGTTTACCCCTGAGTTTGTCGCTGCGCGACTGTGCGCAATTATGGCTAACGCCGAGATCGACGGACAGCTCTCCTATCTGGATTGGGATAACAAATCGATTCCCTGGTAAGTTTGCGACCTGCACCTAGCAATTAAGACCCTAGAGATTTTCACTGAATGCTTCAGGCTTATTGTTGCACACCGCGAGGCGACCTCTCAGGGTTCCTGCATAAAGGGTGGAACGGATGATATTGATTCAATATCAGGATCTGAATTGAGTTACGACTGAACTCAACTCTTCAGCCACATTGGATATATCTTGACTCGCTAGCGTCGTTTGGGCTGAGGTTTTCTCCAGCGATTTAGAGATATCATTAATATTAGTCACATTTCTATTTATTTCTTCTGATACAGCGCCCTGCTCTTCTGTCGCAGTGGCAATCTGGGTATTCATATCATTAACGGAGTTCACCGTTAGCGCTATATTATTCAGGGCCTCATCAACACGCTGAGCATGCTCAACCGTTTGTGCCGCATGAGACTGACTAATATCCATAACCTGAGCCGCTTGGGTAGTACGGTTTTGAAGATCATGAATCATCGCTTCAATTTCTGTGGTCGATGCTTGAGTTCGGCTAGCCAGAGACCGCACTTCATCGGCAACCACAGCAAAACCCCGTCCAGATTCACCTGCACGAGCCGCCTCGATAGCTGCGTTTAATGCCAGCAGGTTAGTCTGTTCTGCAATACTATCAATCACGTTAATAATATTCGTAATATTGTTAGCGTCTTCTTTCAATTGATTTATCAATGAGCCGGCTTGCTCCACTTCTGTTACCAACTGATTGATAGCAAATGAAGTCTGTTCAATAATTTCTTTTCCTTCATTAGCTAAGATATTTGCAGAGGCTGCCTTATCAGCTGTTTCCTGGGCATTTCTAGCCACATCCTGGATAGTTGCGGTCATCTCATTCATCGCTGTTGCCAGCTGGGACACTTCGTCACTTTGGTGGGTAATTCCATCGTTGGTCTGCTTCACAACCTCGTTAGTACTCGCGATAACGTTTAAAAGATGAGAGGCACTGTTTTGTATAAGTTCAACCAGCGTAATCTGTTGCGACTCCGCAGCCTGGATAGCGACCTCAACCTGCGCTAAAGGACCGGCGTTCCCCTTATAAACTAAACAGCACAAATCGCTGTGATACACAGTGTTGGCTCGTTTAGCCAGCTTATTGACAGGTATTGATTGGAAGCCGTTAATAGTAACGCCGGCAACAACCCCCAAAGCCAAGGCCCCGAGACCGATCATCCACGAGATATCCGCTGTAAAGTACAGGAGTGCCACGGGAGGAAAGACTACCGTGGTACTCAGTAGCAATGAATTGACGAGAGGAGCTAAACTAAAGGCTCTTGCCGATTTACCTTTTTTAAGACGACTATACAGCCGCTCTGCGGCTGCAACGTACTCCCTGGTCGGCTTGGTACGAACAGATTGGTAACCGAACAGCACCCCCTGCTTATAAATAGGCGTCACATAAGCATTTACCCAATAGTGATCACCATTTTTACATCTATTTTTAACCATTCCCATCCAGGGTTTACCTGCTTTGAGGGTACTCCAAAGATCAGCAAAGGCTTCTACCGGCATATCGGGATGGCGAATAATATTATGAGATTTTCCTATCAACTCACTCTCAGTGAACCCAGAGGTCTCAAGAAAATCGTTATTGATGGAAGTGAGGATACCTTTGGTATTGGTCGTTGAAATAATTCGGAAACTACTGTCGAAATCAAGTTCGCGTTGAGTAACAGGCAAATTGGTCTTCATTTTCAACCTTCTGAAGAATAATGTATTTAAAATAACACGGTACAAGTCATTCTTATATATGAACTATTATGAATAGTAGCCAGCTATAGGCTGGAAGATCAAACGATACCGCGCCTAATATCGCTATTGAAATGATATGACAGTGATGACAGATATCCTAGCAAAATCACGCTCGGCGAGGTGATTCTCGATCATCAGGCCGCCTTCTTCGGTATGGCGCATCGGCCTTGCTATAGGCGTTAATCCCCCAGCGTCGAGCGTTTTCCCCGGTACGAATCGTTGATCTCGACCCGAGAGCGCTTGGAACTCCCTGCTCTTTGGGCGCTCAGCTCGGTTACTGGGATGGGTCTGCCGCAGGGGAATAACCCAGTTGTGCCGATATCGCCTTCCCTGCCTCTAGCAGATTCTGAATCCAGGCATCTTTACGTCTGTCGATCGGCGCTGAAACGGAGAGGCCCGCGGTCACATTGGCTGAGCGGTCGTACAGCAACACACCGATGCAGCCCACGTCGATCTCCGCTTCCTCATTGTCCAGCGCATAGCCCTGTTTAATACTACTCAGGCACTCCTCGATCAGTGCCGGCAACGACGACAGGGTGTTGCGCGTATAGGCCGGTAGATTGGTGCGTTGCGCGTAACTTCGGATCTCCTCTTCACCCGCCATCCCCAGCATAAGCTTACCCACTGCCGTCACATGCAGCGGCGCCCGACTGCCGATAACCTGCTGCACATGCATCATCCGGTTTGGCGTGGCTTTCTCAAAATAGATCACCACGTCGCCCTCTCTGATAGTGAGATTAATGCTCTCTCCCAGCGTGTCACGCAGTTGCTGCATATAGGGAAGAGAGACCTCTCGCAGGTCGACATCGCTATGCAGACGATGACTCAGCTGCAGTAGTCGTTGCCCCAACTGATAGTCGCCGTTGGCATCACGGCTGACAAATCGATTGGCGATCAACGAATGGAGAATTCGATGCGTCGTCGAAGGGTGTAATCCGGTATCTGCGCTCAGAACTTTCAACCGGACCGGTTTGGAGTAGCGGGAGATGGTATCGAGCAACAGCGCCGCGCGGTCAATGACCTGGATACGGGCTTCGGGCTTGGCGTTATTCATAACAGTGGCGTCCACTTAACGGGGCTCGTGATTGATAAAATCAGCCGCGGAACAGGTGAAACTTCATATAACAAGATATAAAGCATCGCGTTTCACAATGCGAAAATCAAATGATTTTTCCAAATACCGATATATCGGTATTTTTTTCAATTAGTTAGTTTGTATTTTTGGAGATAAATATTATATCTCACATTATGAAACATTTGCATATTGCGGTAAATATGACCCGGGGCTATGGTTATTGCCAAGTCGCTGGCGGCACGTTAACACCAGAGAATCAGGACCCATCACTTACTGAACCCAACGGAGTTGCCCCCCATGTCTGATCAAAATCCGGTCTTTATACCGGGCCCTACCAACATCCCCGATCGGCTCCTCAATGCGATGCGCGTACAAACCCGTGATCATCGCGCACCCGATTTCGTCGAGACCTTTGCGCCGGTACTGCAGGGCTGTAAGCGCATCTTTGGGACCGCTACCGGACAGGTCATTATATTCCCCTCTACGGGTACCGGTGGCTGGGAAGCGACCATCTGCAACACCCTGTCAGCGGGCGACAGGGTGCTGATCGCACGCTACGGCATGTTCTCCCATCGCTGGATCGATCTGTGTCAGCGCCATGGCCTGGACGTTCAGGTGATCGAATGTCCCTGGGGTGAGGGTGCACCAGCCGATCAGTTTGAGGCGGCGCTGCGGGCCGACACGCAGCATCAGATCAAGGCGGTATTAGCCACCCACAATGAAACCGCCACCGGCGTGCGCAGCGACATCGGCGCGGTTCGCCAGGCGATCGATGCCGCGGGGCACCCGGCGCTGTTTTTTGTCGACTGTGTCAGCTCGCTCGGTTCCATGCCCTTTGAGATGGATGGCTGGGGGGTCGATATCGCAGTATCCGGGTCCCAGAAGGGCTTTATGCTGACCACAGGTCTGGCGATCCTGGGGGTTAGCCAGAAGGCGCTGGCGGCGATGGAGAGCGCCCAGTTGCCGCGCACCTTCTTTGATTTCCGCGACATGATGGCGGCCAATGCCAACGGCGGTTTTCCCTATACGCCGCCGCTGCAGCTGATCTACGGCCTCAAAGAAAGCCTGATGATGCTGTTCGACGAAGGGCTGGAGAATGTCTATGCCCGCCACCAGCGTCTGGCTGAAGGAGTACGTCAGGCCGTCGCTGCCTGGGGTTTAACCCTGTGCGCCAACAGCCCCGAACTGGCCTCCGATACGGTCAGCGCCATCTATGTCCCTGCAGGTTTTAACAGCAACGAGCTGACCGAGCTTGCCTTTAGCAAGTATGGCGTCTCCTTTGGTATAGGACTCGGCGAGATGAACACCAGGGCGTTCCGGATAGGTCATCTGGGTGCGCTGACCGATGTCATGCTGCTGTCCGGATTGGCGGCTATCGAGATGGCAATGGCGGATTTGGACTACCCGATCGAGCTGGGCTCGGGGGTTCGCGCCGCTCAGGAGTATTACCGTAAGACCGCTTAGAAACCCGCTGTTCATCAACTGATCTGTGTGAGGTAACCCATGAACGATTCAAGCGCACAACCGCTGCGAATTCCGACTTACGATGACGTCCTGGCCGCCCATAAGCGGATCAAACCCTATATCCACGAAACACCGATATTAACGTCACGTTTTCTAAACGACCTGAGCGGTGCCGAGCTGTTTTTCAAGTGTGAAAACTTTCAAAAAGCAGGTGCCTTCAAGGTTCGCGGCGCCTGTAATGCGGTGTTCGGCCTCGATGAAGAGACCGCGGCGATCGGTGTGGCCACCCACTCCTCGGGTAACCACGCCCTGTCCCTCGCCTATGCCGCAGGCCAGCGGGGTATCCCGGTCACGGTGGTGATGCCACGCACGGCACCCCAGGCCAAAAAAGATGCCGTTATCGGCTACGGCGGCCGCATCGTCGAGTGTGAACCCTCGACCAGCTCACGCGAGGCGGTATTCGCCGAGGTTGTTGCCGCATCCGGTGCCGATTTTGTGCATCCCTACAACGACCCTAGGGTCATAGCCGGGCAGGCAACCTGTTCCAAAGAGCTGTTAAGTCAGGTCGCTAATCTGGACGCGGTGATCGCGCCTATCGGCGGCGGCGGAATGATCTCAGGCACCTGCCTGACCCTGTCGGCCCTAGCGCCTGATATCAAGATCTATGCTGCCGAGCCGCTGAATGCCGACGATGCCGCACGCTCATTCAAAGCAGGTCATATCATCGCCGACGATGCACCCGATACCGTGGCCGATGGCCTGAAGGTGCCGCTCAAGGCACTGACCTGGCACTTCGTCAGCCATCATGTGACCGACATTCTCACCGCCACCGAGGATGAGATTATTGACGCCATGAAGCTGACCTGGAAACGGATGAAGATCGTTATAGAGCCCAGCTGTGCGGTGCCGCTGGCGGTCATTCTGAAAAACCCTGAGCTGTTCAGGGGCAAGCGCGTCGGGGTGATCATCACCGGCGGCAATGTCGATCTTGACTCGCTTCCCTGGATGAAAAACTAACGAGAGCTGTTCAGCGAACGGTTCAATTGATACTGCTTTTGGAGAATTACCTTGACTCAATTCACCGCAAACCTAGATGTAGGTTACGACGTTCCCGCCGCCATCGGCATGGACGAAGCCGATATTCAAACCCCCTGCCTGGTCGTTGATCTGGATGCGTTGGAGAACAACATTCGCACTATGGGCGAGTACGCTAAAAAGATGGGGGTACGTCACCGCGTCCACGGTAAAATGCATAAATCGGTCGATATAGCGCTGCTACAGGAGCAACTGGGCGGCAGCTGTGGCGTCTGCTGCCAGAAAGTCTCGGAAGCCGAGGTCTTTGCCCGCGGCGGCATCAAGGACGTACTGGTATCGAACCAGGTGCGCGACCCGGCCAAAATCGACCGTCTGGCGCGGATGCCCAAGCTCGGCGCCCGCACCCTGTGCTGCGTTGACGATATCGACAACGTCGCCGAACTGTCGGCCGCCGCCCGAAAACACGGAACCCAAATCGAGTGTCTGGTAGAGATCGACTGCGGTGCCGGCCGCTGTGGCGTTCAGGCCGGCCAGCCGGTCGTCGATATAGCACAGGCGATAGCCGCCGCCCCCGGCCTGAAATTCGCAGGGATCCAGGCCTACCAGGGTGCGATGCAGCACCTGCAGAGCTTCAGTGAGCGCCAGGGAAAAACCGCTATCGCGATCGAGATGGTTGCCAATACCCTCGGAATGCTTAAGGCCGAAGGGCTGGAGTGCGACATCGTCGGTGGTGGCGGTACCGGCTCCTACTACTTCGAAGGCAATTCGAGAGTCTTTAACGAACTCCAGTGCGGTTCTTATGCGTTTATGGATGCCGACTACCAGACCATCCACGACGCAGACGGTAAGCGGATCTCCGAGTTTGAAAACGCGCTGTTTATCCTCACCTCGGTGATGAGCCATACCAAAGCCGACAAGGCGATCTGCGATGCCGGCCTGAAGGTGCAGTCGGTCGACAGCGGCATGCCCTACATCTACGGCCGCGACGATGTCGAATATATCAAGTGCTCCGATGAGCATGGCGTCATTGCCGATCCCAACGGCGTACTGAAGATCAACGACAAGCTCAAGCTGGTTCCGGGTCACTGTGATCCCACCTGCAATATCCACGATTACTATGTCGGGATTCGCAACGGCAAGGTCGAGCGGCTGTGGCCGGTATCGGCTCGCGGTAAGGCGTTCTAACACCTTGCGCCCAAGCGGGTTGCCGTCTCCCGCTCGGCGCCCAGGGTGATTCGACCTCTGCGGTCCTCCCGGCCAGCGATCTGACCGGGAGGACCCTTTCTAATTCAGTTAAGACGTTTAATGGAGATCAGCTATGGATAACCTATCCAGCGGACCCGGCACCGACCCAGGCATCGCCATCATTTCCGAAGCGGTTTGCGAAGCCGTGGTGGGACGCCCAGAAGCATTCCGCGCGGTTGAAAGCGTGTTTGCCGCCATGGCCAGGGGCGATGCTTACAACTTCCCCGTGGTGCGCGAAGCGATCGGTCATGCCGATGCGCTCTATGGTTTTAAGTCCGGCTTTGACCGTGCCGGGATGGCACTGGGCGTCAAATCCGGCGGCTATTGGCCCGGTAACGCGGCTAAAGGGCTGACCAACCATCAGTCCAGCATCATGCTGTTTGATCCCGATACCGGCAGGCTGAGGTCGATCGTCGGCGGTAACTACCTGACCGCTGTGCGTACCGCCGCCGCCTCTGCGGTATCGATCGCCCACCTGGCGCGCAAAGATGCCAGAGTACTGGGCATGGTGGGCGCCGGGCACCAGTCGACCTTCCAGCTGCGTGCCGCTCTCGAGCAGCGCAACTTTGAAAAAGTGCTGGCCTGGAACCCTCACCCAGAACATCTGTCACGTCTGGCGGCGGTCTGTGATGAGCTGGGACTGCCGTTCGAGGCTGTCGATCGCGAGCAGCTGGGGGCCGAGGCCGATGTCATCATCACCATCACCTCCGCGTTTGAACCTCTGTTGATGAAAAAGTGGATCAAGCCCGGGACTCACATTGCCTGCATGGGCACCGACACCCGGGGCAAGCAGGAGGTCGATCCGGCGCTGCTGGCGGTGACAAGGGTCTTTACCGACGAGGTGGCACAATCGATCAGCATCGGTGAAGCCCAACACGCCATCGCGGCGGGGGCTATCGTCGCCGCTGACATCACCCCCATCGGCGAGGTGATCAACGGCACCCATCCGGGGCGCAGTTCCGCTAGCGAGATCACCCTGTTTGATGGGACCGGCGTGGGGCTGCAGGATCTGGCCGTCGCCTCAGTGGCCGCGATGCTGGCCGAGCAACAGGGACTGGCCAAGCGAATCAACCTGTAGGGATTTAAGTGTCGGTCGCATCGCCTCTGATCCGGATTGTGGGTCAGATACCACTCCAGGTTCTATTCATCCCCAGAAAGGTATCCAGACTGATCAGAGCTGCATCGGCCGCCCTCTTTGCCGGTTGATGCAGCTGGTCACTGTGCACGATCACCGGGTAGAAGCCGATTTCACTGCCAACCTCCGGCTCCTCACCACAGCTGTCAACCAGCGGCAGGATGGCAACCCCGCCCTGATGGGCACCATCAAAAAAACCCAACATCCAGGCCGCCAGAGGTGACAGCTCAGGCTTGCCTGCAACAATGAACAGCAACGAACGGGCCTGCCCCATCCGCTGCTTGAGCTGCATAACCCGGTCCGACGTCAAGCAGTGGGTCGGCAGCAGATGCGCCGATAAACGGTCCGCGTAAACCTTCATCGACCGTTCCTGAAGCAGGGTCTTTACGCCCAACAGCAGCGCTTCATCCCCCGCATTGCAGACCAGAAAGACATCGAAGGCATCGCTGGCCTTGGCGCTGTCACAGGATCGCCTGAGCAGCTCCTCCACCGAGGAGCCCTCCTGGTTCAACAGGGTTCGGTGCGTGGCATGACGAACTTCGGGGATCGAATAAAAGCTCATGCTGCTCTCCTCGAGTGTTTAAATTAACTCGCCTGATTAAAGCTGTCCTGCGAGGTTGGTCAAGTAATCTTCGACTGTCGCGACGACATTCACTACGGGGAAACACCCAGCCCAGCCGCCAGGACGATCGGCCCGGACTCCCTGTTCGGGCCTCGCTCTGCCAGGCGATCAGGTATCGAGCAGTTCGATCCAGTGCTGGACCGGTACCTGCGCCTTGGTTTCCAGATGCAGCTGGCAGCCGATATTGGCCGTCACGATGCGATCGGGCTGGTCCTGGGTTAAGGCCTCCAGTTTGTTGCGCAACAGTTTCTGACTGATCTTCGGCTGCAGAATCGAGTAGGTGCCTGCTGAACCGCAGCACAGGTGTTTGTCGCGGGTCACCGCCAGATCGACCCCTGCTTTGGTCAGCACCTCCTCGACGACCCCGTTTTGCTGCATCGCATGCTGCAGGGTGCAGGGGCAATGGAAGGCCACCTTACCCGTGTCCGCCTTGGGCTGCAGTTTCGTGAGATCTTCTTGCAGCAGCACGCTACTCAGATCCTTGGTCAGCTCGCTGACACGCCGGGCCTTGTCAGCATAGGCGGGGTCATCACGTAACAGCTCGCCATACTCCTGCACCATGGCACCGCAACCGGACGCGGTCATTACGATCACCTCGGCACCCGCGGCCACGGCCGGCCACCAGGCATCTATATTGCGCCGCATAAAGTCCAAGCCCTCGTCATGTTTAGACAGGTGGTAGCTCACCGCTCCGCAACAGCCGGCCTTAGGCGCTTCCACCAGCGTGATCCCGAGCCGATCCAGCACTCGAGCGGCAGCCGCATTGGTATTGGGTGTCGCCGCCGGCATGGCGCAGCCCGCCAGCGCCAGCATTACCCGAGGGTGGCTGCTGGAGGGCCAGGGGGACGCGCTGCGCTGCGGTGGTATTTTGGTCTTAAGTGCGGCGGGCAGTAGCGGCCGAAACAGCTGGCCGGCCTTGAGCAGCGGCCCAAAACGGTTCGAATAGGGCAACACCTGGCGCAGACTCCAACGGAGCACACGCTGCTTCAGCGGTCGCGGCAGAGCATCTTCCACGATGCCACGACCTATATCGATCAGGCGGCCATACTTCACCCCTGACGGGCAGGTGGTTTCACAGCTGCGGCAGGTCAGGCAGCGGTCGAGATGGGTGCGGGTCTTCTCAGTCACCGGCCCCCCTTCAAGCAGCTGCTTGATCAGGTAGATACGTCCACGCGGACCGTCGCGCTCATCGCCCAGCTCCTGATAAGTCGGGCAGGTGGCCGTACAGAAGCCACAGTGAACGCAACTGCGCAGAATCGCTTCGGCTTCCTGCCCCTCGGACGTGGCTTTAAACATGGGGATTAGATTAGTTTGCATAGCGCACCTGCCTGTTACAACCAGCTATAGAGACGACCGGGATTAAACAGGCCGTCGGGGTCGAATGAGTGTTTAAGTCGCTGCTGAATCAGCTGCAACGCCGGAGGCTGGCTGTGCATCACCTCGTCCTGGCGATCACCGCCACGGAACAGGCTGACCTGGCCACCCATCTCCGCTGCCAACGCCTCCATTCGGGCCCGCTCGCCCGAGCCGCGATACCAGCGCTGGGCACCGCCCCAGTCGATCAGCCAGTCACCGTCCAGGGTGGGATTCGACGCCGTGGATCTGACCGAAAACCGCCACAGGGGCTGCTCGCCCTGAAAAAAAGCCAGGGATTGATCGCCCAGCCCGCGCCAGAAGAGCGTACCCTCGCCCTCATCCAGAACGCGCTCCTGCCAGAGAGAAAGGCTGGCCCGGACTGCCAGCTGGGAGCCGGACAGGCGCAGATAAAGGCGGCCATCCAACCAGCAGGCGGCCGTCAGCGGTTTGGATTCTGCCGCGCGGGCCGCCATCAACTCGATGGCGGCATCTAGGCCCATCTCTCGTACCAGGGTTTGGCTGCAGCAGGGTTTGGGCAGCACCTTGAGGCTGACTTCGGTAATCGCCCCCAGAGTGCCCATGGCACCGGCCTGGAGGCGGGAGACATCATAGCCGGCAACGTTTTTCATCACCTGGCCGCCGAATCGCAGATGTTCGCCACGGCCGTTGAGCAGCCGCACGCCCAGCACCTGATCCCGCACCGACCCCCACCAGGGGCGACCCGCGCCTGACTGGTTACAGGCCAGGGTGCCACCCAGGGTGGCCTGGTCGCTGAAATGCGGTGGTTCAAAGGTCAGCATCTGATTATTTTCGGCCAGTGCGGCTTCGATCTCGAACAACCGGGTGCCGGCCCGAGCGGTCAGCACCAGCTCCACCGGCTGATAGCTGACGATGCCGCTGTGTGGTGCCAGATTCAGCGCTTCGGAATTCTGATCGACAGTGCGTCCCATAAAGGCTTTGCTGCCGCCGCCGACAATATTGAGTGTGCGGCCACGGGCGCGGGCGCTGAGGATCTGATCCTGCAGCTGTTGGCTGATATCCGTCATATCAGTCATAAGAGACCTCCCTCAGATCGCGTGCGGAATCGATGGCGCGGTACGCCTGACCGACAATACTGAGTGTCCGGCCACGGGCGGGCGCTGAGGATCTGACCCTGCAGTTGTTGGCTGCTATCCGTCATATTAGTCATATCAGTCATATCAGTCATAAGAGACCTCCCTCAGATCGCGTGCGGAATCGATGGCGCGGTACTCCTGACAGCGTTTGAGCATGGGTACTCCTTTACCGGGGTTGAGGGTGCCTCTGGGATCGAAAGCATCCTTCACGCCATTAAACTGCAACAACTCTTGTTCGTTGAACTGGATCGGCATCTGGCGAATCTTTTCGATCCCGACACCGTGTTCTCCGGTAATGCAGCCACCCACCTCGACACAGAGTTCGAGGATCTTGCCACCGAACTCTTCGGTGCGTTCAAATTCACCGGGCACATTGGCATCGAACAGGATCAGCGGATGCAGATTGCCGTCACCGGCATGAAACACATTGGCTACCCGCAAGTTATAGTGCTCTGACATTTTCTCCATCTCGGTCAGCACATGGGCCAGCTGGCTGCGGGGAATGGTGCCGTCCATGCAGTAGTAGTCGGGTGAGATCCTTCCTACCGCCGGAAACGCCGATTTGCGCCCCTTCCACAGCAGGGCTCGCTCAGCCTCGCTCTGAGAGGTTCGGACCGTATCGGCGCCGAAGGTCTTAAACAGCTTTTCAACCCTCTCGATATCCTCCTCCACCTCCTCCAGAGTACCATCGACCTCACAGAGCAGCAGCGCCGTGGCACCTTTGGGATAACCGGCGTGGGCAAAGTCCTCGGCCGCGCCTATGGCGTGAGTGTCCATCATCTCCAGACCCGCAGGCACTATCCCCTGAGAGATGATGCCGCCCACCGCATCACCGGCCTTCTGTACGCTGTCGAAAGTGGCCATCACCACCCGCGCCACCTCCGGCTGGGGCAGCAGCTTGACGGTGATCTCGGTGATCACCCCCAGCAGCCCTTCCGAGCCGGTGATCAGCGCCAGCAGGTCCATGCCTGAGCTGTCCAGCCCCTCACTGCCGATCACCAGCTTGTCACCCTCGACGGTCAGCATCTCAACCCTGAGGATGTTGTGCACAGTCAGGCCATATTTAAGGCAGTGGACACCGCCGGAGTTCTCCGCCACATTGCCACCGATAGTGCAGGCGATCTGCGAGGAGGGATCCGGACCGTAATAGAGCCCATAGGGCTGTGCCGCCTCGCTGATCGCCAGGTTGCGCACTCCTGGCTGCAAGCGTGCGGTGCGCGCCAGGGGATCGATCTCAAGTATGCGTTTAAACTTGGCTAACGACAGCAACACCCCTTCGGCATGGGGCATCGCCCCGGCACAGAGGCCGGTACCCGCCCCCCGGGCTACCACCGGCACCTGCAGGCGATGGCAGATCCTCAGTACCTCCTGCACTTGGTCGACGGTCTCCGGCAGCACCACGATCAATGGCATTTCGCAATACACCGACAACCCATCGCACTCATAGGGCCGCTGAGTCTCCGCATCGGCAATCACATAGTCGGGGTCGATAAAACGCCGAAACAGTCGCGCCAGCTCGGCTTGGTTGGGCTTGCTTACATTAGTCATCGGGCGCTCCCTGTTTTAGTATTACAGCGTTTATCACTGCCTTTACAGCCGCTATTATTTTGATGCTTGGTTCAGCTTCGATGGCTATGGAGATGATCGATACCCGCCTGGGCGCAGCTGATATCCTGCTGGGGGGTGCCGGCGCTCAGCCCGATCCCGCCGACGATCTCACCACCGATAATGATCGGCAATCCTCCTCCAACGACGGAGAATTTGCCGTCAAAAGAGGTGTGGATGCCAAACAACAGGTTACCGGGCACACAGGCCGCGTTAACTTCATGGGTCGCCTTACGTCCCGCCGAGGCGGTAAAGGCCTTGTTTTGAGCAATAGTGACACTGGTCACCTTGCCACCGTCCATGCGCTCGAAAGCGATCAGGGTGCCGGAGTCATCGGTCACGGCGATACACATCGGTACGCCTATTTCGGTTGCCTTGGCAGCAGCGCCCTCAATCAATAGTCGGGCTTCAGCCTGATCCAATCTATTAATGGTTAACATCGTTACTCACTCCTGTTTATTTTGCACCGCAGCACTTTTGGTAATGCGGCAGGCCCGACCCCTGGGTCGGGCGAAAATTTATAGCCGGGCGTTTAACCCTGAGCTCTCAAACGGCCAGACCCTCAACTGTTGAACAGGGCTTTAGCCTCGCGACGGCGTCGATGGAGCACCGGCTCGGTATAGCCGCTGGGCTGATCGCAACCGCTGAAAATCAGCTCGCAGGCGGCCTGGAACGCAACGCTGTCATTAACATCGGGGGCCATATTGCGGTATGCCGAATCACCGGCATTCTGGCTGTCGACGATACTGGCCATGCGCTTGAGGGTTTCCATCACCTGATCGTCGGTGCAGATACCGTGCAGCAGCCAGTTGGCCAGGTGTTGACTGGAGATCCGCAGCGTAGCCCTATCCTCCATCAACCCGACATTATTGATGTCAGGAACCTTGGAACAGCCGATACCCTGCTCGACCCAGCGCACCATATACCCCAGAATGCTCTGTATATTGTTGTCGAGTTCGGCCTGAATAGTCGCCGGTGCAAGCCGCTCATCGCCCAGCAAAGGGGGCGTCAACAAGAGTTCCAGACTACCCCGCGGCCGCTTGGCCAGTGTCGCCTGCCGGACGCCCACATCGACCTGATGGTAATGGGTCGCATGCAGGGTTGCCGCCGTCGGCGATGGTACCCAGGCACAGCTGGCTCCGGCCTGGAGGTGGGCCACCTTGACCTTCATCATCAGGCGCATCTCATCCGGCATCGGCCACATCCCCTTGCCGATCTGCGCGACCCCCCTGAGGCCGCATTCCAAGCCGATATCCAGGTTACGATCTTCGTAAGCGGCGATCCAGGGTTGAGCCTTGATCGCATCTTTAGGCAGCATTGCCCCCGCCTCCATACAGCTATGGATCTCGTCACCGGTCCGATCGAGAAAGCCGGTGTTTATAAACACCAAACGCTCACGCACCGCACGGATACACTCTTTAAGATTGGCAGAGGTACGCCGCTCCTCATCCATCACCCCCACCTTGAGCGTATTCTGCTCTAGCCCCAGTGCGGCTTCGACCCGGCCAAACAGCAGGTTGGTAAAAGCAACTTCCTCGGGGCCGTGCATCTTGGGTTTGACGATATAGACACTACCCGCGCGACTGTTGCGCAACCCGCCCATCCCCCGCAGCTCGTGAATGGCGCACAGGGCCATGACCATCGTATCTAGCATTCCCTCCGGCACCGGTTGACCCTGACCATCGAGCACCGCATCGGTAGTCATCAGATGGCCCACGGTACGAACCAGCAGCAGGCTGCGGCCCGGCAGGGTCAGGCCCTCACCCGCCGGGGTCTCATAACGGCGATCGGGATTGAGACAGCGGGTAAATTGTTGACCTCCCTTGGTAAAGGTTTCCTCAAGAGTCCCCTTCATCAGTCCCAGCCAGTTACGGTAGACGGCCACCTTGTCGTCGCCATCCACGGCGGCGACCGAGTCCTCGCAGTCCATAATAGTGCTCAGGGCAGATTCCAACACCAGGTCTTTGACCCCTGACGCGGCCATCGCTCCGATCGGATTGCTGCGATCGATCTGGATCTCCAGGTGGAGTCCGTGGTTGCGGAGCAACAGGCTCAGAGTGCCTTCCTCGCGGCGGTAGCCAAGCCACTGTTGCGGTTGTGACAGCGCGGTGATCCGCCCGTCGGCTAGGATGATCGACAATTCATCACCTTCGGCACCCGGTTGCAGCCGGTATTCGCTCACCTCTGCATGGGAGCCGCTCGCCAATGGCGCGGCCTGATCGAGGAAATTTGCCGCCCAGGCGATCACCTTCGCCCCGCGTACGGGGTTAAAGTCATGACCCTGGCCGGCACCCTCGGCCGCGTCGATCACATCGCTGCCATACAGGGCATCGTAAAGACTGCCCCAGCGGGCATTGGCGGCATTAAGGGCAAAACGCGCGTTGTTGACTGGCACCACCAGTTGCGGGCCAGCGACCCGTGCGATCTCAGCATCCACGTTCGTGGTGGAGAGACTAAACGCCTCCCCTTCCTGCACCAGATAACCAATATCGGTCAGAAACTGCTGGTAGGCAGGTATGTCCAGCGGTTGCAGTTTATGGGCGCGATGCCACTCATCCAGCTGGGTCTGAAATAGCTCGCGCTGTTGAAGCAGCGCCCGGTTAGTCGACCCCAGATCGCTGACGATCGCCGCAAATCCGCTCCAGAACTGCGTAGGTTCGATGCCGGTTCCCGGTGCAATTTCGTTGGCGACCAGGTCATAAAGCGCGTTAGTAACCCGCAGACCGGCGGTATTGGTTCTATCGTTCATGTCGTTTACTCTTGTTTCACAACTATGGTCGTTTATCCGCTGTCATCAATGCGCCTGAACCTGTCGATACGAACTCATCAGGCAGGCGCGCTCTGGCGGACGCTGAATAGTCCCTAGCCGTAAACCAGGCCTGGCAACCAGGTCACAAGGCTTGGGAAAACGATGCAGAGCACCAAACCAACGGCTTGCAGGAATAGAAAGATCAGCGCGGATTTAAAGATGGTGGCCATCGTTATTTCTGGAGGACAGACGCCCTTGATATAGAACAGCGCGTAGCCAAACGGCGGACTCAGGAACGACATCTGCATATTGACTAGATAGAGCACCCCAAACCAGAGCACCACATCATTGCTGTCCACCCCGGGAAAACCGAACAGGCCATCGAAGGTTAGCGCTTTAATGATAGGAACAAAGATAGGTACTGCCAGTAACAGGATGCCGACCCAGTCCAGAAACATCCCCAGCACCACCAACAACACCATCAGCAGGAACAGGATGCCGTAAGCCGACATACCGGTGCTCATAATGCTGTCGGTAATAAAGTGCTGGCCGCCTTGCAGGATGTAGAAGCCGACGAACACCGAGGCACCAAACATGATCCACAACACCATCGCCGAAGCTCGGGCCGTTTGCACCGACGCATCTTTGAGTCCTTCGATACTGAAGGAACCGTGCATCCAGGCAACGACGATGGCACCGAAGGAACCGATACCCGCGGCTTCGACCGGCGTTGCTATACCACCGAACAGCAGACCCAGCACCAACGATACCAAGACCAGTGGCGCTATCAGGTCTTTAACCAGCAGCAGTTTTTCTTTTAAGGAGATACGCTCTTCGACAGGTATAGCCGGACCCAGAGCAGGATTAAGTTTGGTGCGCAGCAGCACATAGCCGATATACAGCACCGACAGCCCCAGGCCTGGAATGATGGCACCCAGATAGAGTTCACCGACTGATTGCTGGGCGACGACTGCGTACAGAATCGCCAGAATAGAGGGCGGAATCAGGATACCCAGGGTACCACCCGCCATGATCGAGCCCAGGGCGATTTGTGGATCATAGCCACGCTTGAGCATGGCCGGCAGGGCGATAATACCCATGGTAACAACCGCAGCACCGATCACACCGACCATAGCCGCCAGGATAGTAGAAGCCAGGATAGTCGCGGTCGCCAGCCCCCCGTTAAGCCCCCCCATCCACTTGTAGACCACATTAAACATCTCTTCGATCAGCCCGGCGCGTTCCAGCATCGAGGCCATAAAGATAAACAACGGAATAGCGGCTATATCGGAGTTGGTCATCATCGGAAAGATACGTCCCGGAATGATGTTTAGCATCGCCGAGTCACCGACCAGGTAGACAAAGGTCACGCCCAGGCCACCGGTCACGAACGCCAACGGCAGCCCCATCATCAGGGCTATAAACAGTGAACCGAACATCAGATAGGTCAGCGGCCCGATCTCCACATCGGATAAAGTCCCTGCTATATGAAACAGGAAATACTCGCCTTCATCGACCTCATAAAAAAGAGAGTTCATCATCTCTACACAGATCACCAGCGCGAACGCCACGGTGGAGATAATCATCACCCAGGTGCCCAGGGTACCTAGCGCACGCTTGGTGCCGTTTAGCAACTTGCCGTCTTCGGCATATATACTTGCGCTCATACTGATTTCTCCTGCCCCATACGGATGTACAACATGATGTCTTTCACCAGCTTTGAAATACCGGCAAGCAACAGCAACAAGGAACCCAGGAACATCATCCCTTTAACCGGCCAATGCTGAATCCCCCAGGTTTCCATCGTGGTCTCACCCAGTAGCATGGCGTACTCGAAATAGATCCAGGAGGTAATCGTCATCGCCAGCACGAAAACGAAGAAAAACATCGAGGTAAAGATATCCATCCCCACTCGGCCACGCTCTGGCAGGTAGTTGTAGACGACAT